>CAXTOC010000023.1:0-1822 GCA_964245725.1 uncultured Acetobacteraceae bacterium
ACGCAGGGCGGGGCGGTGTCGCGGGATGCCTCGCCCGCGTTGATCGAGACCGGCCTCTCGGTTCCGGGGCCGGCCGACGCCCTGCTCGGCTTCGAGGCCTGTGGGATCGCCCCGATCTTCTCGCCGCTGCGTCCGGACGGCAGGCTCGCGGGAAGCACGCTGGCCCGGCTGGCGTCGCGCGGGATGAGCCCCGAAGCGGCGCTGGCCGCCAGCCTCGCCGGAGAGCCGGTGCTGCGTGCGGTGGATTTCACCGCGGTCCGGGCGATGCAGCGCGCGGTTCGCCCGTTCGTCGATCGCGGGCTGCCCCCGACACAGGCCCCCTGTCCGGCCGTGCTGCCCGATGCGGGCCAGCAGGATCCGGCGCAGTGCCCGCTCGCGGCGCGACGCCGCGAGCTGCCGTCGCGACGCGGCGGCTTCACCCAGAAAGCCTCGGTGGGCGGCCATCGTCTCTACCTGCGCACCGGCGAGTATGCCGACGGCAGCCTGGGTGAGCTCAGCATCAGCCCGACGCGGGACGGACCGGCGCAGCGCGGCCTGATGGACGCCTTCTGCCAGGCGATCAGCCTGGGCCTGCAGCACGGCGTGCCGCTGGAGCGCTTCGTCGAGGCGTATGCCTACACCCGTTTCGGGCCAAGCGGTCCGGTGGAGGGGGACGCGTCGGTCGCGACCGCCACCTCGCCGCTGGACTACGTGTTCCGCAGCCTGGCGGCGGCCTATCTCGGGCGGGCGCTGCCCGATGCGCCGCACGATCAGGCGCCGCAGGAGGCCGACGACGCGCTGCTGCCGCTCGACCTGCCGCGTTCCAGCAATGCCGGCGTGCGGCAGCGCCACGGGCTGCGCCTGGTCGGCTGAACCTGAGCGGAGAGCATCGTCGATGTCCGAGAGCGACCTGGAAGCGCGGCTGGCGGCGCTCGGCGTCATCCTGCCGGTCGCGGCCTCGCCGGTGGCGAACTACGTCGCCAGCGTGGTCACCGGCCGGCTGCTGGTGGTGTCCGGCCAGCTGCCGTTGATCGAGGGGCGTCTCAGCGCAGTGGGCAAGCTCGGCGGCGGCGTCGGCGTCGAGCAGGGCGCGCAGGCGGCGCGCGCCTGCGCGATCAACCTGCTGGCACAGATCAAGGCGTCGCTCGGCGCGCTGGAGCGGGTCGGCCGGGTGGTGCGGCTCGGCGGCTTCATCGCCTGCACCGGCGACTTCACCCAGCACGCGACGGTGATGAACGGTGCCTCCGACCTGATCGCGGCGGTGTTCGGCGAGTCCGGACGCCATGCCCGCTCCACCATCGGCGTGCCCTCGCTGCCGCTGGACGCGCCGGTCGAGGTGGAAGGACTGTTCGAGCTCGCGTGAGCCGTGCGCGCCCTGTGGTCGCGGCTCCGCTGCGCCGCCCGTCCCCGGGTTTGGTATCGCCGGGGCACACGCCATATCGGGCGCATGCCTGATCCGACCCTGTCCCTCAGCCTGCATCCGGCGATCGGCGCGATCGATCCGGCGGAGTGGGATCGCTGCGCCGGCGACGACAACCCGTTCGTCAGCCACGCCTTTCTCTCAGCGGTGGAAGATAGCGGCTCGGCCGGACCGCGCACCGGCTGGCTGCCGCGGCACGCCACGCTGCACGACGCCGAGGGCAGACTGCTGGCCGCGGCGCCGATGTACGCCAAGTCGCACAGCTACGGCGAGTACGTGTTCGACCATGGCTGGGCGGCAGCGTTCGAGCGTGCCGGCGGGCGTTACTACCCCAAGCTGCAGGTCGCCTCGCCGTTCAGCCCGGTTCCCGGGCCGCGCCTGCTGCTGCGTCCGGACCTGCCGGCGGAGCAGCGCGGTCCGATC
>CAXTOC010000023.1:1832-16166 GCA_964245725.1 uncultured Acetobacteraceae bacterium
CTCCAGACCGGGCGATCCGAGCTCGTCGCGGAGGTCGAGGCCGAGGGCCTCGCGTCCTCGGCCGTCGCCGCGGAGCGCCGGGCGCTGCTCCGCGCCCAGGGCTGCACCTCGGCGATCAGCGCGGCGTGGGCCCCCCGGGGGCGGCCCCGCCGGGGGCTGCCGCGCGGCGCGGTGCTGCGCGCGATGGCGGGCGCGCTGAGCCAGGCCTGCGGCGAGCTGAAGCTGTCCTCGGTGCACGTCACCTTCTGCGGTGCGGACGAGTACGAGCAGCTCGGCGCGGCGGGCTGGCTGCAACGGCTGGGGACGCAGTTCCACTGGGAGAACGCGGGCTATGGCTGCTTTGAGGATTTCCTCGGCAGCCTCAACTCACGCAAGCGCAAGGCGATGCGACGCGAGCGGCGCGACGCGAACGGCTGCGGCCTGGTCTACCGGACGCTGCGCGGCGACGCGATCACGCCGTCGCACTGGCGCGCCTTCTACCGGTTCTACACCTCGACCGTGGACCGCAAATGGGGCAGCGCCTACCTCAGCGATCGGTTCTTCCCGATGCTGTCGGAGCGGCTCGGCGAGCGCGTGGTGCTGATGCTGGCCGAGCACGAGGGGCGTCCGGTCGCCGGCGCGCTGAACCTACTCGGCGGCGATGCCCTCTACGGGCGCAACTGGGGCTGCGTCGGCGAGTGGCCGTTCCTGCATTTCGAGCTGTGCTACTACCGCGCGATCGAGTTCGCGATCGAGCACGGCCTGGCCCGGGTCGAGGCGGGCGCCCAGGGCGAGCACAAGATCCAGCGCGGCTACCTGCCACGGCCGACCTACTCGGCGCACTGGATCGCCCACCCCGGGCTGCGCGAGGCGGTCGCCGGTTTCGTGGAGCAGGAGCGGCTGGCGCGGCTCGCCGAGATGGAGGAGCTGGCGACCCTCTCGCCTTATCGTCAGGACGGTTGAAGCTCCCTGCAACGCTCTGCTTCACCATCCGTTGTCATACCCGAACGGCACGGGTTCCCACGCGACGTGCGCACGGCGCATGATCGGGCTGCCGGATTCGAGGTCGATGAGCCATGAACGAAGAAGCAAAACGCACCGACGAGCGCGTCCGGGTACGGGCCTACGAGCTATGGGAGAAGGACGGCCGGCCGCATGGCCGCAACGACGAGTACTGGAGCGAGGCGCTGCGTCAGATCCACGAGGAGGACCGGCTGGATCTGCCCCCGGAATAGGCATGCCGCGGCGCCTCAGAGCCGGCTTGCGCGCCGCAGGTTCTCGTCGATCCTGCCCAGGAAATCTTCGGTGTTGAGCCACGGCTGCTGCGGACCCACCAGCAGCGCCAGATCCTTGGTCATGTGGCCCGCCTCGACGGTGTCGACGCAGACCCGCTCCAGCGTCTCGGCGAACTGCGTCACGTCGGGGGTGGCGTCGAACCGGCCGCGATAGATCAGGCCCCGGGTCCAGGCGAAGATCGAGGCGATCGGGTTGGTGCTGGTCTGCCGGCCCTTCTGATACTCGCGGTAGTGCCGCGTCACGGTGCCGTGCGCCGCCTCGGACTCCACGGTGTTGCCGTCCGGCGCCAGCAGCACCGAGGTCATCAGGCCCAGGCTGCCGAAGCCCTGGGCGACGATGTCGCTCTGCACGTCGCCGTCGTAGTTCTTGCAGGCCCAGACGTAGCCGCCGGTCCATTTCAGCGCCGCCGCCACCATGTCGTCGATCAGCCGGTGCTCGTAGGTCAGCCCGAGCCGGTCGAACTCCGCCTTGAACTCGGCGTCGAACACCGCCTGGAACACGTCCTTGAACATGCCGTCATAGGCCTTCAGGATCGTGTTCTTGGTGGAGAGATAGACGGGCATCCCGCGGTCGAGCCCGTAGCGGAAGCTGGCGCGCGCGAAGCCGGTGATCGAGGCCGCGGTGTTGTGCATCCCAAGTGTCACGCCCGGACCCTCGAAGTCGTGCACCGCGAGCTCAAGCGGTGCTGCGCCGTCGGCCGGCTGGTAGCTCAGCGTGACGCGGCCAGGACCCGGGATCCTGGTCTCGACGGCGCGGTAGATGTCGCCGTAGGCGTGACGGCCGATGACGATCGGCTGGGTCCAGTGCGGCACCAGGCGCGGCACGTTGGCGCAGATGATCGGCTCGCGGAAGATGGTGCCGTCCAGCACGTTGCGTATGGTGCCGTTCGGCGAGCGCCACATCTTCTTCAGCTTGAACTCGGCGACGCGGGCCTCGTCGGGGGTGATGGTGGCGCACTTCACGCCGACGCCGTAGGTCTTGATCGCGTGGGCGCTGTCGAGCGTCACCTGGTCGTCGGTCGCGTCGCGATGCTCGATGCCGAGGTCGTAGTATTTCAGGTCGATGTCCAGGTAGGGCAGGATCAGCTTCTGCTTGATGAAGCTCCAGATGATCCTCGTCATCTCGTCGCCGTCGAGCTCGACGACCGGTTCCTTCACCGTGATCTTCGCCATCGTCCGTCCTGTCCAGCTCGGCCGGCCCGGTGCCGACCGCGCCCTGCTTCGCATCCCGCGTCATGCGCGGCAACCCTGGCCGGCGACCTCGGCCGCCGGAGGTAAGACACGTCAGTCGGCGGCGTCGGCGGCTTCCTGATCGTCGGGCGGGATCATCAGGGCATTCGCCACCACCCCTGCCTGCTCGCGGATGCGCTTCTCGATTGAGGCCGCCATCTCGGGATGGTCGCGCAGGAACTGCTTGGAGTTCTCCCGTCCCTGACCGATCCGCTGGCTGTCGTAGCTGAACCAGGCGCCGGACTTCTCGACGATGGCCGTCTTCACGCCGAGATCGATCAGCTCGCCCATCTTGCTGACGCCCTCGCCGTACATGATGTCGAACTCCACCTGCCGGAACGGCGGCGCCATCTTGTTCTTCACCACCTTGATCCGGGTCTGGTTGCCCACGACCTCGTCGCGCTCCTTGATCTGGCCGATCCGGCGTATGTCCATCCGGATCGAGGCGTAGAACTTCAGGGCGTTTCCGCCGGTGGTGGTCTCCGGGCTGCCGAACATGACGCCGATCTTGAGACGGATCTGGTTGAGGAAGATCAGCATGGTGTTCGAGCGCGAGACCGACCCGGTCAGCTTGCGCAGCGCCTGGCTCATCAGCCTGGCATGCAGGCCGACATGGCTGTCTCCCATGTCGCCATCGAGTTCGGCCCTCGGCACCAGGGCGGCGACGCTGTCCACCACCAGCACGTCGATGGCGCCGGAGCGCACCAGCGTGTCGGCGATCTCCAGCCCCTGCTCGCCGGCATCGGGCTGGCTGATCAGCAGGTTGTCGACGTCGACGCCGAGCTTGCGCGCGTAGCCGGGGTCGAGCGCGTGCTCCGCGTCGATGAAGGCGCAGGTGCCGCCGCGCTTCTGCGCCTCGGCGATCGCGTGCAGGGCCATGGTGGTCTTGCCCGAGCTCTCCGGGCCGTAGATCTCCACGATCCTGCCGCGCGGCAGGCCGCCGATGCCGAGCGCGATGTCCAGTCCGAGCGAGCCGCTGGAGATGACCTCCGCCACCTCGCTGGGCCGCTGCCCCATGCGCATGATCGAGCCCTTGCCGAACGCCCGTTCGATCTGGCTGAGCGCGCCTTCGAGCGCCTTTGACTTGTCCATGCTTGCTATCCCCGGGCGCGACATCGAGAGGTCGGCCAGATTGGTGTTCCCTGAGAGTGTCACAGAGCCCCCTTCGGCCGCAACCGAACTCGGGCACTCTTCATTTTGCAAAGATAACAGAAATTAAGGAAGCGTTCGCATATGTTCTTCTAGAACAGAACATGATCGCGCGGCGCCTCGTGTCAAGAGGGGTCGCCTCGAGACCACGCCTCGTGTCAAGAGGCGTCGCCTCGACGCTGGCTCCTGCTGGGAGGCGCAGCCTCACGACGACCGCGGCCTGGCCCCCTGGCTAGCGGACGGGTGGAGCGCCGGGCGGCGGACGTCGCAGGCGCCATACATAGGCGACGATCCCGGCGACCACCTGGAAATGCTCGCGCGGGATCTCGGCATCGAGCGGCAGCGTGTAGAGCGCACGCGCCAGCGGCGGGTTCGAGACCAGCGGCACCTTGTTGTCCAGCGCGACCTCGCGTATGCGCGCCGCCAGCTCGTCCATCCCCTTGGCGACGACCTTGGGAGCGGACTTGCTGCTGCTCTCGTAGAGCAGCGCCACCGCGTAGTGCGTCGGGTTGGTGATGATCACGGTGGCCTTCGGGACTGCGGCCATCATCCGTTTGGCTGCACGCTGCCGCCGCAACTGGCGGATCCGGCCCTTCACCTGCGGATTGCCCTCGCTCTCGCGATGCTCGTCACGCAATTCCTGCCTGCTCATCCGCAGCCCGCTGACGTGCTTGTAGCGCACGTAGGCGACATCGAGCAGCGCGATGGCTGCCTGCACTGCCAGCACCAGCAGGATCGCCTGGAAGGTCAGACGGGTCATCTGGCTGGCCAGCACCGCCGCGTCCCAGCCCTCGGACCGGCGCAGCAGGGGAAACAGGCCCCCCACGACGTGCCAGAGCGCGAAGCCGAAGGCGGCGAGCTTCGCCACCGACTTGAGGCCCTCGACCGCGGTCTCGCCGCCGAAGATCCGCGACAGGCCCCGCATCGGGTTGAGCCGCCCCGGCTTCGGCATCAACCCCTCGAAGCGAAACAGGAACCCGGTCTGCACCATCGTCACCATGATCACGCCCGCGGCGGCTGCCAGCAGCACCGGTCCGGCCAGCAGCGCGCACGACCGGAAGCCCTCTCGCGCGATCGTCAAGGCGCCACCGCCGGACAGGTCGATGCGCCCGACATTCTCCATCAGCCCGCGCATGCGGAGCACGAACCGGACCGCCTGCGGCGGCACCATCATCATCAGCGCCAGCACGCCGATCCCGAGCCCCGCCAGGGATTGCAGCTCGCGCGACACCGCGACCTGGCCCTGCTCGCGCGCCCGTGCCAGCCGGGTCGCGGAGGGAGCTTCCGTCCTGTCTTCCTTGTCCGCCTGCGCCATCTAGCGGTCCGCGCGGACAGGCAAGGCGAGGGCGCTGCCCTCGACCCGCCGGGGCCGGAGGCACCTGACCCCGATCTTCGGACGCGTCGCGCTCCCAGCTTCCATCACAGGCCCGGCAGGCCGGAGAAGCCTACGCGCACCGCCTGCATCCAGACCGCCAGCATCGGACCGATCAGCAACGCCAGCAGCAGCAGGCCGCCCAGCACCTGTCCGGGCAGCGACAGGCTGTAGACCTGCAACGACGGCACCAGCCTGGCGAGCAGGCCCAGCATCGCCTGCCAGATGAAATCCGCCAGGATCAGCGGTGCTGCCAGACGCAGCGCCAGGGAGAAGCATCCCTGCGTCGCGGCCGCCACGCTCTGGGCGGCGTCGCCGGGCGAGAGCAGCGTGCCGGGCGGCACCAGGCGATAGCTGTTCGCGAGCGCGCCGAGCGGCAGCGCGTAGAGGCCGGACGACAGGATCAGCACCGGTGCGGCCAGCGCCAGCACGCGACTGACGCCGGTGGTCTGCGAGCCGAGCTCCGGATCCGGCTGCAACACACTGGAGAGGCCGATCAGGGTGGAGATGATCTGCCCCGCGATCGGCAGGGACAGCGCCATCAGGCGCGCGAGCCAGCCGAGCAGCACGCCGCAGCCGAGCTCGGCTGCGATCATCGCCACGTCGTGCAGCACCGCGTCTCCGGATGGCGGCAGGATCGCCTGCACGCCGGGGAAGATCAGCAGCGCGATGCCGACCGCGAGCCCCGCCCGCACCACCGCCGGGATCTCCGTCTCGCCGAAACCCGGCAGCACCATCACCGCCGCACTGACCCTGCACAACACCAGCATGAAGCCGAAGGCGAGGTTCGGCAGGCTGCTCAGGAGCGTCTGGGCATCGACGCTCATCGACCGCCCACGGCGATCAGCCGGTCGAAGATGCCGTGCGCGTAGTCCGCCAGCGTGGCGTACATGAACGGACCGGCCAGGAGCAGCGCCGCACCCAGGGCCAGCACCTTCGGCACGAAGGCCAGGGTGCTCTCGTTGATCTGCGTGATCGCCTGGATCAGCGAGATCACCAGCCCGACCGCCATCGCCGTCAGCAGCGCCGGCGCGCCCAGCTTCAGCACGACCATGAACAGGTCGCGAAGCACCAGGGCCACGTCACCTTCCTGCATCGGACCGGGCCCCTGGGCTAGAGCATCATCCGATCGAAGGGAATCGTTCGATCGGATAAAGATGCTCGTCAAGACAATAGGCTAGAGCATGATCCGTGACCCTATGCGATCGGATCATGCTCTAGATCGACATCTTCATGATGTCCTGGTAGGCCTGCACCACCCGGTCGCGTATCGCGACCGTCGATTGCAGCGCGAGCTGAGCACGTGACACCGCCATCACCACGTCGGTGATGTTGCCCTCCCCGCTCATTCCCTGGATCGTCTTGGTGTCCGCGTCCTCACCGGTCTGCACCACATCCTGCAGCGCACGCTGCAGCGTCGGGCCGAAGCCGGAGGCGTCCGATGCGGAAGCGTCCTGATCCGCGCCGTCGACGTCGGACGAAGCCGTGATGCCTTGCACCCGGGCGTAGGCGCCGGCGGCGCCCGACGGCGTCATGGTCAGCGGATCGGCGCTCATTTCAGCAGGTCGATCGTGCGCGTGAGCATCGAGCGCGTGACCTGCATCACGTTCAGGTTGGCGCTGTAGGAACGTTCCGCTTCGCGCATGTCCATCAGTTCGACGAAGCTGTTGACGTTCGGCATCTTGACGTAGCCCTGCGCGTTCGCCGCAGGATGTGACGGATCATACTTGAGCGTGAAGTCGCTCATGTCCGTGCCGATCTTCTTGACCGAGACGGTCGGCGTCCCCAGCGCCGGATCGAGCGTCTCGGCGAAAGTGACCGTCTTGCGACGATACGGGTCGGCTCCCGGGGTCGAACCGGTGGTGTCCTGATTGGCGAGGTTCTCCGCGATCACCCGCAGGCGGCTGGTCTGCGCGTCCATGCCGGCCGACGAGATATCGAGCGCGCGCGACATGTCCATGGCTTAACCCTTGCCCAGTGCGGTGTTGAACATCGCCATGTACTTGCCGTACAGGTTGGTGACGAAACGCTGCTGGTTGTCGGTCTCCGCAACCTTGGTCATCTCCGCCTCGACGGAGACCTCGTTGCCGTCGGGCGAGCGACCGGCACCTCGGATGGCGATCGTGCCCGCGTCCGTTCCGTCGCCGGCGATATGCATGGCGTTGGTCTGCACCGGCGTGACGCTCAGCGCCGACAAGCTGCTGCTGAACGGCCGCTCGTCCCGCGCCTGATAGTTCGGGGTGTCGGAGTTGGCGACGTTCTGCGCCAGCACGCGCTGGCGGCTCTCCAGCCAGTCGAGCTTGCGCTCGGCCAGCGCGAACAGGTCGGTCGAAGATACGTCCATCCTGCCGAGGTCTCCACCATCCCGCGCCGGATCCTGACACGAGATAGCTTCCGAAAGGTTAACGCGTGCGATCCACGATATTGCTTCGTTATCGAAATGTTGTTGTCTTCGTGCCATGATGGAGTCATGACCCAGACCATGACTCATGCCTCGCCGTCCCCGACCGGCACTGCGGCCGCCCGCGACGAGCTGGCGGCCTGCGCGGATGGCGTCATCCAGACCTTGCGCGTCAGCCGGGCTCGCGCTGCGGCGGGTGGCCGCGTTAGCCTCGACGGGCTCGAAGCACAGGTGGCGCAGCTCTGCGCCCGATGCCTCGGCCTGGACAGACGCGACCAGAGCAGCCTGCGTCAGCTTCTGCTCGCGTTGCGCGCCGAGCTCGACGCCACGATGGCGCTTCAGATTGCCCTTCAAGAGACCGCGCCATGTCCCTCCACGACATACTGACCACGGTGGCGGCGCTCGCGGCCGTCATCGTCATGATCCTGCTCGCCCGCTTCGGCACACGCTTCATCGGTCTCGTGCCCCGGCGCGGCTTGACCCAGGATGCCCTGTCGCTGCTGGCAACCCTGCCCCTCGATCAGCGGCGTCGGCTGACCCTGGTCGGATGCCAGGGACGCCAGGTGCTGCTGCTGACCGGCGGCGCATCCGACGTGGTGCTGGGCTGGCTTCCCTCGCCGCCCTCCGCGCCCGACCGGCGATGACACGAGGTCGCGTCCTGCTCCTGCTCGCGCAGGTGGTGCTCATCCTGATCACCGTGTTCCTGCTCACCGCGGGACTGGCGCACGCCCAATCGGTCAGCATCGATCTCGGCCACGCCGGAGAGACCGGCGCGACCGGCCGCCTGGTGCAGCTCACCGCGCTGATCACGACGCTGTCGCTGGCGCCGAGCCTGCTGGTGATGGTCACCGCCTTCACCCGGATCGTCATCGTCCTGTCTCTGCTCCGCGGCGCGCTGGGCGCGCAGGGCACGCCACCCAACACCGTCCTGATCGGGCTCGCCCTGTTCCTGACCTTCTTCGTGATGCAGCCGGTCCTGACGCAGTCGTGGGACAGCGGCGTGGCACCGCTGCTCGCGGGCAGCATCGGCGAGATGGACGGCTTGCGTGCGGCGGCCGAGCCGTTTCGGCACTTCATGCTCCTCAACGTCAGGCCGGCAGATCTCACCCTGTTTCTCGACATCGCCAAGCTGCCGCAGTCGGCGCCCGACGCGACATCCTGGCGGGCGCTGGTCCCGGCCTTCATGATCGGCGAGTTGCGGCGCGGCTTCGAGATGGGGTTCCTGCTCTACATGCCCTTCCTGGTGATCGACATCGTGGTCTCCAGCGTGCTGATGGGGTTGGGAATGATGATGCTGCCGCCCAGCGCCGTCTCCCTGCCGTTCAAGCTGATCTTCTTCGTCCTCATCGACGGCTGGCACATGATCGCGGGCAGCCTGGTGCAGAGCTTCGCGACCCAGTGAAGCAGGGCCCGCCCTGAAACTTTGCCTTCCTGGCACGTTGCCCCTGCTTGAGCAGGAGAAGCGCCGTGAAGCAGCCCCACTCGGAAGATAGCATCGAGCACACGGACGGTGAGCAGGACACCGGAAACCACAAGGTGCAGGGTGCGGCGGACGCCGGCGGAGCGGACCGGTTCGGTGGAACTCGAGCCGGCAGCCAGAACGTGGAGACGCCCGCGGCAGAGCGGACAGGAACGGATGCGGCCGCGGAGCAGCTTCACCGGGTGGAGGACGTTCTCGGCGACGATGTCACCGGCAAGTCAGGTCCGCACGCGGAGCGGTCACCGGAAAAAGACGAGTTCGGCCGCCTGTAGGCCGATGACGGCCCGTCTACGGGCTCGCCAGCTGCTCGGAGATGTAGGGCGGAAGGGTGAATGCGCTGACGTGCATCTCGGGCGTCCAGTAACGGGTCCGACCGAGGATGCCCGCCTCTCGCGCACGGTCGCGGACGACATCGACGTCTGACCGCGTCAACCCACGTCCCTTGGCGGCGATGCCCAACGTCATGAAACCACCGACATAGGTCGGAACCGCCACCACATAGGCTGTCACGTGCGAGAAGATCCTCGCGCGACGCAGGCTGCTCTGTCTCAGCTCCTCGGCCTGCATGAACGGCACGCCGCATTGGTTCACGATAATCCCGTGTTCCGTCAGCACGCGCTCGCAATGCTCGTAGAACTGGTCGGTGAAGAGCGCTTCGCCCACGCCCACCGGATCGGTGCTGTCGACCAGGATGACGTCGAACGAGCTCGTGCGCGCATTGATGACGAAGTCGATCCCGTCGCCGACGATGACCTCCGCCCGCGCGTCGCGCCAAGCCTCCCCAGCGATGCCGGGAAGAAGCTCGCTCGACAGGCGAATGACGTCGCCGTCGATCTCGACCATGACAACCCGCTCTACGCCCCGATGCTGCAGTACCCGTCGCAGCACGCCGCCATCCCCTGCCCCGATGATGAGCACGTGCTTCGCCGCCCCGTGGGCGAGCAGGGGCACGTGCGTGATCATCTCCTGGTAGATGAATTCGTCGCGTTCCGTGATCTGGACGATCCCGTCGAGCATCAGCACCCGGCCATGGTCCTCGCTCTCGAAGATGACGATGTCCTGGAAGGCGCTCTTCAGGCGCGCCAGCTCGCGCTTCACCCTGAAGCGCTGTCCCCAGGCATCGTAGAGCGTCTCATTGATCCAGCTGCCGGACGTCATCCCGGGTTGATCCCTGGCGGCGAAGGATCAGGATATCCGTCCTCTGCGTTGCTCGTCGAGTTCGACGCGATCCGCCTGGAAGGTTCTCTGCAGCACCGGTATCGCGAGGTGGGGATCACATTCACCGCACATGAAGATGTCGATCGCCGCGAAGTGGCGTTCCGGCCAGGTATGTATCGAGATGTGGCTCTCGGCGAGCACGACCACACCGGAGACGCCGCCGTTTGGGGAAAAATGGTGGAAGTGGCTGTGCAGGATGGTCGCACCGGCAGCGCGTGCTGCCTCGCACAGCGAATTGTCGATCATCGCCGGATCGGAAAGGTTCCTGGCCCCCCATAGATCGACGAGAAGATGCATCCCGGCAAACTTCATCCCGTCCTTCTCGACGAAATAATCCTTGCAGTCCGCATGTTCGGAAGATGCGACGGGACTCTGGTTGTTGCTCGGAATATCCGAGACCATCCCCAGTTGAGCAAGTGCGTTCATCACGTACCCTCGAACCAGTAGACAGCCTGTTGGGCGGGATCGCCCCCTTGGGCCAAGGGGGGGTCAATTAGGTCCTGGGGGCAAGCGTTGCAAGGATTTTCTTGGGCCGTGCGTGGCTGCGGGAGGCGTCGATGCGCTTGGCTCCGACGTGGCTGTCTCCGTCAGTCTTCACGAGCTGTGGGACCCGTGCCGTATCGACAGCCAGGGCCTGATCTGATTGAAGTTCTGCAGGACAGCGATGCCAGGATCATCCCGATGAACAGCGAGCCCACGGAGCTACTGGAACTGGCAGCGCAGATCGTCAGCGCGCACGTGTCGAACAACACGGTGGAAGCCGCGGCCCTGCCGGCCCTGATCCAGGAGGTCTACAAGGCGCTGAGCGGCCTGAAGGGCGGGCTCAGCGAGGCGGCGGCGGCGGAGAAGCCGGTGCCGGCGGTGCCGATCAAGAAGAGCGTCTACCCGGACTACATCGTCTGTCTCGAGGACGGCAAGAAGCTCAAGATGCTCAAGCGCCACCTGCAGAGCTCCTACAACATGACGCCCGACCAGTATCGCGAGCGCTGGGGGCTGCCGCGCGACTACCCGATGGTCGCACCCTCCTACGCCGAGCGCCGCAGCGACCTCGCCAAGGAGATCGGGCTCGGGCGCAAGGCCGAGCCGGCCGACGGGCCGCCCGATGACGAGCACTCCAGGGCGGCGGAGTAGGCCAGGCTTCAGCCGCCGTCGCGCGGCGTCACCGACAGCACGGCGTGGATCAGCGCCAGGTGACTGAGCGCCTGCGGCATGTTGCCGAGCATGGCGCCGTCCGCAGGATCCTGCTGTTCGTTGAGCAGCCCGAGATTGATCCCGGTGATGTCGAGCAGGCGGTCGAGCTGCACCCTCGCCGTTTCCACCTCTCCGAGCAGCGCGTACGCCTCGACGAGCCAGAACGAACAGGCGAGGAAACAGCCTTCCTCTGCCTGCATGCCCGAATAGCGGTAGAGCAGCGGGCCTCGGCTCAGCTCGGAGCGCACCGCCTCCCGGGTCCTGGCCAGACGGTCGCGCCGCTCGAAGCCGAACCGCGTCGCCAGCAGGACCGCCGCGTCGAGCCTCTCGGTGCCCGCGTGCAGCGTGTAGGCCTGCTTGTTCTCCGACCAGCAGTGGGCGTCGATCCAGTCGCGGATGTGGTCGCGCTCGTGCAGCCATCGCGCGCAGCGGCTGCCGTCGATCTGGCCGGAGCCGGCCAGCTTCACCGCACGGTCCAGCGCGGTCCAGCAGCCGAGCTTCGACATGGTGTAGTGCTCCTGGTGTTCCAGCTCCCAGATCCCGGCATCCTTGCGGCCCCACCGGTCGGCGCACTGGTCGGCAAGGTCGGCGAGCAGACGACGCGTGACCAAGTCGAGCACGTGCCCCTGCTCGACGAACAGCGCTGCGGTCTCCAGGATGTCGCCGTAGACGCCGAGCTGGAGCTGCTCGCGCGCCCGGTTGCCGCGCAGCACCGGGACGCTGCCGCGATAGCCCGGAAGATCGAGCTGCTCCTGCTCCGGAACCAGCGTGCCGTCGAGCCTGTACATGATGTGCAGCCCGTCGTGCCGGCCGATGGTCGCCGTCATCCAGGAGAAGGCGGCCTTGGCCTCCTCGACGGCGCCGACGCGGAGGAACGCCTTGATCGTATAGGCGGCGTCGCGGATCCAGCTGTAGCGGTAGTCGTAGTTCTTGTCGCCGCCGATCCTCTCCGGCAGTCCGTTGGTGGCCGCCGCGGCGATGGCGCCGGTCGGCGAGAACAGCAGCAGCTTCAGCGCCAGCGCGCTGCGCCGCAGCACCGCGGCATAGTGGCCCTCGACGTCGAGATCGTTCGCCCATTCCCGCCAAGCCTGGTCGGACCGATCGATCCGCGCGTCGATGGTGTCGATCGGGGGCAGGATCAGCGGCTCGTCGTCGGAGGCGAGCAGGGCGACCACGCTGCGTGAGCCGGGCCGGGTGGCGATCGTCGCCACGAGCCGGTCATCCTCCTCGGCCGTCCGCCGCACGTCGTGCGAGGCGCGGAAGGCGCACAGGATGCCGTCGACATGGACCACGTCGCCATGCGGGCCGGCCTCGCGCCAGGGTGTTGCGCGTTCCAGCCGGCGGCCCAGCCGCAGCTCGACATCGAGTGCCACTTCGCCTTCGAGACCCTCGACCCGCTGCGCGAGCTCGGTCCAGGGCAGGCGCCCGGAGATACCGCTGTTCAGCGACGAGGTGATGCGGACCCGGCCCGTCCCGGTCGAGAACGTCTGCTCCAGGACGTTGCTGTTCTCGCGATAGCGGCGCTCCACGGTGAACGGGACGGCGGGCGTGATCGAGAACCGGCCGCCCGGCTCCCCGGCGAGCAGACGATCGAGGAAAGCAACGCTGTCGAGGCTGGGCAGGCACCACCAGTCGATCGCGCCGTCCGCGCCGAGCAGCGCGACGCTGCGCCCGTCGCCCAGCGCGGCGTAGAGGGCGAGCGGCAATACGTGGTCGATGCGCTGGGGTGCCATGGTCACTTTCGAACAGCTCCGTGCGGCGTCGCCGCGATAACGCCCGCAGCACGCCCGGTTTGTCCACCAGATGATGCCCCGCTCCGACGACGCGTGACATCCGCCTGCCGGTGGAGCCTTCCGTCGATCCTCGGCGTGACGGTAGGATGCGGCCGGTCTCGCAATCCGTAGACAAGCCGGAAGGGAGTAGCCTCATGAGCGGCACCATGTCCGGGCTGGAACTGCTGCAAGCGATGGCCGACGGGAAGGTGCCGGGCGCCTCGATCGTCCAGACGGTGCCGATGTTCGACATCAAGGTGGATCCCGGGCGCATACGGATGTCCGCGCGCGCCGACGGGCGCCACCTCAACCCGCTGGGCGGCGTGCATGGCGGCTTCGCCGCGACGGTGCTCGACTCCGCGACCGGGCTTGCGATCCACTCCACCCTCGATGCGGGGATCGGCTACGGCACGGTGGATCTCACGCTGAAGATGCTGCGTCCGGTGCCGAGGGACGAGGATCTCGTCGCCGAAGGCTGGGTCATCCACACCGCGAGATCCTTTGCCGTCTCCGAAGGTCGGCTGATCACCGCCGACGGCAGGCTGCTCGCGTCCGCGGTCGCGACGTGCTTCCTGAAGCGCCCGTGAGATCCGTGCCCGGCTAGAGCATGGCGGTCTCGATGAGGCCGCCCGCCTCGTCCAGGGCGCGCAGATGGTGGCTGGTATCGCCGAAGAGGCTCTCGATCGCGGTCAGGCGCTTGAAGTAGTGACCGGCCTTGTACTCCCAGGTCATGGCGATGCCGCCGTGCAGCTGGATCGCCTCCTGGCCCAGCGAACGGGCCGCCTGGTTGATCGCCACCTTGGACGCGGAGATCGCGGCGCGGCGTTCCAGCGGGTCGGCAGCCTCGGCCATCATGGCGGCGTACATCGCCATCGAGCGCGCCTCCTCGAGATTGACGAGCATGTCCGCGGCGCGGTGCTGCAGCGCCTGGAAGCTCGCGATGGCGACGCCGAACTGCTTGCGCTGCTTGAGGTAGTCGACCGTGGTCTCGTGCAGCGCCGACATGGCGCCGACGGCCTCGGCGGCCAGCGCCGCCAGCGCGAGGTCGACCACGCGCTCGATGATCGGCAGGGCCAGCCCGGCTTCGCCCACGAGCTGGTCGCCCGGGAGGCGGACGTTGTCGAAGGTGATCTGGGCGGCGCGCAGCCCGTCCTGGGTGGCGTGGCCTCTTCGCCGCACGCCGCCTTGAGCGGGATCGACGAGGAACAGGGCGAGGCCGTCGCGGTCGCGGCGGCCTCGCCCTGTTC
>CAXTOC010000023.1:16176-17376 GCA_964245725.1 uncultured Acetobacteraceae bacterium
GGCGCCGGAGAGGCGGGCGCTGACGACGAGCAGGTCGGCGCTGTCGCCGCCGAGCACCAGGTCCTTGGCGCCGTCAAGGATCCAGCCCTCCGCGTCGGCGCGGGCGGTGGTCGCCACGTCGTGCAGGTCGTAGCGCGATTGCCGCTCCGCCTGGGCAAAGGCGAGACGGCGGCTGCCGTCGATGATGGACGGGAGATGCGCCCCGCGCTGGGCGTCGGTGCCGGCCAGGCGGAGGATGCCGCCGCCGAGCAGCACCGTCGGCAGGTAGGGCTCCAGCGCCAGGACGCGACCGAACGCCTCCATGACGACCATGGTCTCGACCGGGCCGCCGGCGAAGCCGCCATCCACCTCGGCGAAAGGCAGACCAAGCAGTCCCAGCTCGGCGTAGCGCTGCCAGAGCGCGCGGCTGAAGCCGTCCGGCTCGGCCGCGTAGGCGCGGCGCTTCTCGAACTCGTCGTAGGCGTCGCCGAGCATTCGCTCGACGCTGTCGCGGAGCAGGCGCTGATCGTCGGAGAAGTTGAAGTCCATGTATGCCCGCCACTGGCCGAGGTGGTTCGCCCGAGCTCCGGTCAGAGCCCGAGGAACGCCTTGGCGATGATGTTGCGCTGGATCTCGTTGGAGCCGCCGTAGATGGAAACCTTGCGGTTGTTGAAGTAGCTGCCGGCCAGCTCGCGCGCCCAGGCCGGACCGAGCGCGGGCAAGTTGCTGCCCTCGTCGGCCTCGTCCCGGACCGGCCACGCCTGCGGGCCGGCGATGTCCTTGAGCAGCTCGGTGGTCTGCTGCTGCAATTCGGAGCCGCGTATCTTGAGGATCGAGGAGTTCGGGTCCGGGCGCTCGTCGCCGTCGCGGGCGCGGGCGACGACGCGCAGCTGGGTGATCTCGAGCGCCTTCGCGCGCACCTCGAGCGCGGCGACGCGCTGGCGGAAACTCGGGTCGTCCCACAGGGTGCCGTCGCCGGCCGGCGTCCCGCGGGCGAGGCGCTTGGCGCGCGCAATGCGTTCCTTGCACACGCCGACGCGGGCGATGGAGGTGCGCTCGTGACCGAGAAGGTATTTCGCGTAGTCCCAGCCGCGGTTCTCCTCGCCGACCAGGTTCCCGGCGGGGACGCGGACGTCGTCGAAGAAGATCTCGTTGACCTCGTGGGAGCCGTCGATGGTGATCGTCGGGCGGACGGTGATGCCGGGCGTCGTCATGTCGATG
>CAXTOC010000024.1:0-16162 GCA_964245725.1 uncultured Acetobacteraceae bacterium
GGGACGGCCGCGATCGATTCCGGCTCGAACGCGACCGGTGCCGCGCCGGCAGCGGCCGCGCCGACGCAGACTGCCGCGGTCGACAACCCGTACGGCCTGGACGCGCTGTGGAAGAGCGGCGACTTCATCGCCAGGAGCGTGCTGGTCATCCTGGTGATCATGTCGCTCGGCACCTGGTACATCATGATCACCAAGTACATCGAGCAGGCCCGCCTGCTGGGGGCCGCGCGCACCGCGGCGAAGGGTTTCTGGAACAAGGCCAGCGTGCAGGATGGTGCTGCGTCGCTGAAGGCGAGCTCGCCGTTCCGCTACATCGCCGACAGCGGCATCTCGGCGACCGAGCATCACGAGGGCACCCTGACCCAGTCGATCGACCTGACCACCTGGGTGACGATGTCGATCCAGCGCGCGGTCGAGACCATCCAGTCGCGCCTGCAGGGCGGCCTGGCCTTCCTGGCCACGGTCGGCTCCACCGCGCCGTTCGTCGGGCTGTTCGGCACCGTCTGGGGCATCTACCACGCGCTGACCGCGATCGGCATCGCCGGCCAGGCCTCGATCGACAAGGTCGCGGGTCCGGTGGGCGAGGCGCTGATCATGACCGCGATCGGCCTCGCCACCGCCGTGCCGGCCGTGCTCGGCTATAACTGGCTGGTGCGTCGGAACAAGGCGGCGATGGAGCGCGTGCGCTACTTCTCGTCGGACCTGCACTCGGTCCTGGTCGGCGGCGTGCGCGTCGGTCAGCCCAGCGCGGTGGCGCCGCCGGCGATGAGCGCGCCGCTGACGACGACCTCCGGCGTGACCCGGGTCGCCTGATCCATGGCGATGAATGTCGGCCCCACGGACGGGGGCGACGAGGACGAGGTGGTGTCGGCGATCAACACCACCCCGCTCGTCGACGTGATGCTGGTGCTGCTGATCATCTTCCTGATCACGATCCCGGTCGTCACCCACACGGTCAAGGTGCAGCTGCCCAAGGACGTGAACCAGCCGACCCAGACCAAGCCGGAGAACGTCATCATCGCGATCACGGAGGACGGCCAGACCTACTGGAACGCGATCCCGATGAAGGACAACGACGAGCTGCTCGGGCGCCTGAAGAGCTTCGCGGTGATCAAGCCGCAGCCTGAGGTGCATATCCGCGGCGACGCCCGCGCACGCTACGAGTTCGTCGGCAAGGTGGTTACCGATTGCCAACGCGCCGGCATCTTCAAGGTCGGCTTCATCACCGAGCCGCCGCCGCACGGCGGCGCCTGATCCCACCTCGAGAGGAACGTCGCCATGGCCATGAATGTGGGATCACCGGAGGGTGCGGGCGGCGACCCGGACGTCGTCGTCGACATCAACACCACGCCGCTGATCGACGTGATGCTGGTGCTGCTGATCATGCTGATCATCACCATCCCGATGCAGACCCACGCGGTGAAGCTGGACCTGCCTCAGGGCAATCCGCCGCCGCCGCCGACGCCGCCGCAGGTGGTCACGATCGACGTCGACTTCGACGGCACGATCTCCTGGAACGGCGACCCGGTCCCCAACGAGCAGCAGCTGCAGGCCCGCTTCACCAATGCGTCGCTGCAGCCCGATCAGCCGGAGATACACCTGCGGCCGAACCGGCTCGCGCCGTACAAGGACGTGGCGCACGTCATGGCCGACGCGCAGCGCCTCGGGATGAGCAAGCTCGGACTGGTCGGGCAAGAGCAGTACATGGGAAGCAATTGATGTTTCGACGGCACTCGCACCTCCACGCCCGGGCGCGCCTGCTTCCCCTCGCCGGTCTCCTGACCGGCGTATTGCTGTCTGGCGCGGCGCTGGTGTCGCTGTCGACACCAGCCCAGGCAAGGCCGAAGCACGCTCCGGCCCAAGCCCAGCCGCAGGCCGAGGAACAGCCGGCAAATCCCAACGCGCTGCGCCCGGTCGTCGGCAAGCCGCTGGAGAAGGCGGAGGCCCTGGCGCGCCAGGGCCAGTTCCCGGCAGCGCTGGCGCAGGTCGACATCGCCGAGGCGGCCCGCGACAAGACCCCCAACGAGATCTTCGTCATCACCGAGCTGCGCGCCTCGATCGCCCAGCAATCCGGCGACTACAAGGGTGCGATCGCCGCCGACGAGGCGCTGATCCGCTCCGGCAAGGTGGGGGTCGCCGAGCAGCAGAAGCTGCTGATGGCGGAAGCCGCCTCGGCCTACCAGCTGCGCGACTATCCGCAGACGATCGCCGCGATCGAGCGCTACACCAAGGCGGGCGGCAACGCCCCGGCGATGCAGCAGCTGCTGATACAGTGCTACTACCTGCAGCGCGACTACAACCAGGCCGCGGTCGCGCAGTCCCAGCAGATCGAGGCCGAGATCCGCGCCGGCCAGGTTCCGCCGGAGGCCCAGCTCCAGCTGCTGGCCAACTGCCAGCTGCAATCGAACGACCAGGTCGGGCTCAGCCGCACGATGGTGCGGCTGGTGACCTACTACCCCAAGCCCGACTACTGGGCGCAGCTCATGCACGGCCTGCGCGCCAACCCCAACGTGCCGGACCGTCTGCAGTACGACATCGACCGCCTGCGTCTCGAGGTCGGCCTGCTGACCACGATGCCCGACTACATGGACATGGCGGAGCTCGCGGTGCAGGCCGGGCTGCCGGCGCAGGCGCTCTCGGTGATGGATCGCGGCTACGCCAGCGGGGTGCTCGGCCACGACGAGCAGGCGTCGCGCGAGGCGCGGCTGAAGACGCTGGTGGAGAAGACCATCGCCGACAAGAAGGCCAGCATCGCCGCCGACGAGGCCTCCGCGCGCAGCATGAAGACCGGGGATGCGCTGCTCGGCGTCGGCTACAGCTACGTCGACCTCGGCCAGTCCCAGAAGGGCATCGCGGTGATGAGGGAGGCGATGGCGCGCGGCGGGCTGGTCGCGCCGGAAGACGCGACGCTGCATCTGGGGCTCTCCTATCTCGCCGCCGGCGACAAGGCGAGCGCGATCAGCACCCTGCAGACGGTGAGGGGCTCGGACGGCGCCGCCGACCTCGCGCATCTCTGGCTGGTGCGTCTCGGCAGGGCCTGAAGGCGAGCGGACGCGATCCTGGTTCCCACGCGTGCTGGCATGACCGACAATCTCTGGCGGCCCTACAGCCAGATGAAGACCGCCCTGCCGCCGCTGGCTGCGGCATCGACGCGAGGCAGCCGCATCACCCTGACCGACGGCCGCGTGCTGATCGACGGCATCGCGTCGTGGTGGACCGCCTGCCACGGCTACAACCACCCGCTCATCGCCGACGCGGTGGCGCGGCAGCTGGCGCGCATGCCGCACGTGATGTTCGGCGGCCTGACGCACGAGCCGGCGCAGCGCCTCGCCGCCCGGCTGGCGGCGCTGCTGCCGGGCGATCTGGAACGCGTGTTCTTCAGCGATTCCGGCTCGGTCTCGGTCGAGGTGGCGATCAAGATGGCCGCGCAGTACTGGCTCAACCAGGGCGTGCGCGACCGCGGCAAGCTGGTCGCCTTCCGCGGCGGCTATCACGGCGACACCTTCGCCGCCATGTCGGTGTGCGACCCCGACGAGGGCATGCACGGCCTGTTCGCCGCCATGCTGCCGCAGCATCACGTGGTGGCGCTGCCGCACGACGAGGCGGCGCACGCGGCGTTCGACGGCTTCCTGGCACAGCGTGCCGGCGAGGTCGCGGCGATCCTGATCGAGCCGCTGGTGCAGGGTGCGGGCGGCATGCTGTTCCACGATCCGGCGGTGCTGCGCCGGCTGCGCGCCAGCGCGGATCGCCACGGCATCCTGCTGATCCTGGACGAGGTGTTCACCGGCTTCGGCCGCACCGGCAGCCTGTTCGCCTGCGAGCAGGCGGGCATCGTGCCCGACATCATCACCCTGTCCAAGGCGCTGACCGGCGGCACCATGGGCCTCGCCGCCACGGTGGCGCGCCGACACGTGTTCGAGGCGTTCTGGTCCGACGATCCGGCCTGCGCGCTGATGCACGGCCCGACCTTCATGGCCAACCCCCTGGCCTGCGCCGCCGCCCACGCCTCGCTCGACCTGTTCGACCAGGAGGACCGGCTGGGCCAGGTCGCCGCGGTCGCGAGACAGCTGGAGACCGAGCTGGCCCCACTGCGCGGCCTTCCCGGCGTGCGCGACGTCCGGGTGCGCGGCGCGATCGGCGTCGTCCAGCTCGACCCGATGCCCGAGCTGAACGCGCTCAAGTCCCGGCTGATCGAGCAGGGTGTGTGGATCCGCCCGTTCCGCGACATCGTCTACCTGACGCCCGCCTTCACCATCGCCCCGGACGAGCTGTCCCGCCTGACCGGCGCGATCCACACCGTACTGCGGGCGGTGCCCAAGGCGGGGCTCCGGGATCGCGATGCCTAAGCAGCTGCACGTCAACCTGTTCGAGATGAACTGCGTCAGCCACATCATGCACGGGCTGTGGGTGCATCCGGACAACAACCGCCACCGCTTCAACGACCTCGATTTCTGGCTCGAGCTCGCGCAGATGGCCGAGCACGGCACCTTCGACGGGATCTTCCTAGCCGACGTGATCGGCACCTACGACCGGTTCCGCCGAGGCCCCGAGACCGCGCTGCGCGAGGCGATGCAGATCCCCTCGAACGACCCGCTGCTGCTGATCCCGGCGATGGCCGCCGTGACCCGCCATCTCGGCTTCGGCGCCACCTTCTCCACCACCTACGAGCCGCCCTTCGCCTTCGCGCGACGCATGTCGACCCTCGACCACCTCACCAAGGGCCGGGTCGGCTGGAACATCGTCACCTCCTACCTGCCCAACGCCGCCCGCAACTTCGGCCACGACGACGAGGTGCCGCACGACCGCCGCTACCTGGTCGCCGACGAGTACATGGACGTGCTCTACAAGCTCTGGGAAGGCTCGTGGGACGACGACGCGGTGCTGCAGGACCGCGCGCGGCGCGTCTACACCGACCCGGCGAAGGTGCGCTACATCGACCATGTCGGCGCGAACTATCGCGTCGCCGGGCCGCATCTCTGCCAGCCCTCGCCGCAGCGCACGCCGCTGCTGTTCCAGGCGTCCGGCTCCCCGGTCGGGCTGGAGTTCGCGGCACGCCACGCCGAGGTGCTGTTCATCGGCGGCCACACCCAGGATGCGGTGCGTGCCAACATCGCACGCACCCGCGACCGGCTGGCGGCGCACGGCCGTGCGCGCGACGCGATCAAGTTCGTGGTCATGGCCGGGATCGTGGTCGGCCGCAACGACGTCGAGGTCGCGGGCAAGCTCGAGGGCTACCGCAGCCTGGTCAGCGTCGAGGGCGCGCTGGCGCACGCGCTGTCGGCGGTCGACCTGACCTGCTACCCGCACGACCTGCTGATCGGCGACCTCATCGCCCGCGGCGAGCCCGGCGCGCCCACGCTGCTGCGCCGCTTCCGCCCGGAGCAGACCGTGGGCCAGGCGCTGCGGCAGATGGCCGGCCTGAGCGAGGACCGGTTCTTCGTCGCCGGCACGCCCGACGTCGTGGCCGACCAGATCGAGGTCTGGCTCGACCAGGACGGCATCGACGGCATCAACCTGCGCCAGTACCTGACCTTCGAGACCGCGCGCGACTTCGTCGAGCTGGTGGTGCCGGAGCTGCGCCGTCGCGGCCGCTTCCGCTCCGGCTACGCGGCGGGCGAGACGCTGCGCGAGCGTACGTTCGGCGCCGGCCACGCCCGTCTGCCGACGGCGCATTTCGGCGCACGCTACCGCGATCCGGCCGCGCTCGCGTCCCCGGCGGAGCCGCTGCGCCATGCCGACGGATCCGATATCTAGGACGGTCGGGCGGCGGCGAGCGCGCAGAGCCGCGCCGTCAGCTCGTAGCAGCGCACGAACGACGCGACCGGCAGGAACTCGAACCGCGAGTGGAAGTTCAGCGCCCCGGTGAAGTAGTTCGGCGTCGGGATGCCGCGCGACGACAGCGCCGAGCCGTCGGTGCCGCCGCGCATCGCGATCACCTTGGGCACGATAGCGAGATCGTCGAAGGCGGCGCGCATCAGCTCGACGCTGCGCCGGTCCTCGCCGAGGCTGGAGGCGATGTTGCCGTAGACGTCCTCGATGCGACAGCGCAACGTGGCGCGCGGATGCGCCGCCCGCGTCGCCTCCACGGCCGCGCCGACCATCCGCTTGCGGCGCGCGAACGACGCGTCGTCGAAGTCGCGGATCGACATCTTCAGCGTCGCGGTGCCGGCATTCGCCTCCACCGCGTTGAACCAGCAATAGCCCTCGCGGCCCTCGGTGTGCTCGGGCGTGTCCAGCGGATCGAAGCGGGCGATCAGGTCGGTCGCGACCAGGACCGGGTTGACCAGCACTCCCTTCGCGGACATCGGATGCGCCGTGACGCCCTCGATCACGATCTCGACCGAAGCGGCGTTGAAGGTCTCGAACACGAACTCGCCGATCTCGCAGCTGTCGATCGTGTAGGCGAAATCCACCGGAAAGCGGGCCAGGTCCATCGCCTTGGCACCACGCAGGCCGATCTCCTCGTCCGGCACGAAGGCGACCACGATGTCGCCGTGCGGCGGCCGCTCTCGCGAGAGCGTCTCCAGCAGCGTCATCACCACCGCGACCGCCGCCTTGTTGTCGGCGCCGAGCACGCTGGTGCCGTCGCCCACGATCACCTCCTGGCCCAGATAGGGCAGGATCTCCGGATGCTCGGCCACGCGCAGCCAGATGTCCTGGGCGCGGTTCAGGCAGAGATCCTCGCCGGTGAACCGGACCCGGCTTGGACGGATGTCGGGCGACAGCCCGACATCGACGGTGTCGACGTGCGCGCAGAAGCCGATCCGCGGCGCGCCCGCGACGGTTCCGGGCAGCCGCGCGGTGAGGATGGCGGACCCGTCGAGATGGATGTCGGCGAGGTCCAGCAACTCCAGTTCCTGGGCCAGCAGGCGCGCCATCTCCCACTGCCCCGGCGTGCTGGGCAGGGTCCGCGTGCGGGCGTCGCTCTGGCTGCTGATGGCGAGATAGCGGAAGAACCGGGCGACGAGCCGGTCCTCGAGCGCCTCCTTCGATCGATGCGTCATGTCAGGTCCTGCCTGGCGATGCGGGATAGCCGCCGCGCCGTCTCGCCGTCGCGCAGGCCCGGTGGTAATCTTCGTCCGGTCGCGCACGGCGCGATCCCGTCCAATCGAGGAAGCGTGGACATGCCCCTGGATAGTAGCGCAGGCCGACGTCCGCAATCTCTCAACGTGCTGGGCGGGCCACTGGAGCCCTGCTCCGCAGATCCGCTGACGGGGTTCCATCGCGATGGCTGCTGCACCACCAGCCCGCGCGATGTCGGCAGCCATACCGTCTGCGCGGTGATGACCGCCGAGTTCCTCGCCTTCAGCAGATCGCGCGGCAACGACCTGATCACGCCGGCGCCGGATCATGGGTTCCCCGGCCTCAAGCCCGGCGATCGCTGGTGCCTCTGCGCGCCGCGCTGGCAGGAGGCGCTTCGCGCCGACGCGGCACCCCTGGTGGTCATCCGGTCGACCGAGGCGAGCGCGCTGCGGCATTGCGCGCTCGACGACCTGCGAAGGTTCGCCTCCGACCCTGGCTGATCGGGCGCCTGCAGCCTATACATAACGATATCAGAACTGTTATGGTACCGGATCAAAAGGGTCCGGACGGATGCCGGCTGGCCCCGCGTTCACCTGTTGTAAAGCATTCTGGGGCAGCATACGCCGCCGGCAGCGAGAACCAGACCATGATGCGCATTTCCGCGATGATCGCCGTTCTCGTCATCGCCGCCGCGACGTGCCTCTCCGGTTGCGCGCCGGCGCATCATGCCGCCTCCGCCGCCGACGTCGCGGCCATGGGTGCCGCCTCGCCGGACTACGTGATCGGGCCGGGCGACACGCTGATGGTGTCGGTCTACCACGTCCACGACCTCAGCCTGTCGCTGCCGGTGCGGCCGGACGGCCGGATCTCGATGCCGCTGATCACCGACATGGTTGCCGCCGGCAAGACCTCCACCGAACTCGCGCACGACATCCAGGCGCGGCTCAAGGACTACGTCAAGAACGCCGACGTCACCGTCATCGTCACCGGCTTCGTCGGTTCGTTCGACCAGCAGGTCAGGGTGATCGGCGAGGCGACCCAGCCGCTGGCGTTCCCCTACAGCGACCACATGACCCTGCTCGACGTGATGATCGAGGCCAAGGGCCTGACCCGCTTCGCCGCCGGCAACAGCGCCAAGATCGTGCGCCGCGACGGCCATGGCTTCCAGACCATCCCGGTGCGGCTGGGCGACCTGATCCGCGACGGCGACGTCACGCAGAACGTCGCGATGCGTCCGGGGGACACCCTGGTCATCCCGCAGACCTGGTTCTGACGGCCTCGTCATGATCACGCTGAAGAACCTGCTCAAGCGCTACGGCATCGTCGCCTGGCGGCGTCGCTGGGCGGCGGTGATCCTCGCCTGGGCGATCTGCCTGGCGGGCTGGCTCGGGGTCGCATTCATTCCCGACCAGTACAGATCGACGGCGCGGCTCTACGTCGACACTGGCGCCGTGCTGACGCCGCTGCTGAAGGGGCTGGCGCTCGATAGCTCCGCCAGCAGCGACGTCGACGTCCTGCAGCGCACGCTGCTGAGCCGGCCCAACCTCGAGAAGCTCATCTCCAAGACCGACCTCGACCTCAGGGCGTCGACGCCGACGCAGCGCGAGCGGCTGATCCAGTCCCTGACCACGAGCATCCGGATCCAGCCGCAGATCAGCAACCTGTTCACGATCGAGTACGCCGACAGCAGCCCGAAGCTCGCGCGCGACGTCGTGCAGACCATCGTCGCGCTGTTCGTCGAGAACGCCACCGGCACCTCGCGCGACGACATGGAGAGTGCGCGGTTGTTCCTGGAGCGGCAGATCGCCTCCTACGAGGCGAAGCTGCGTACCGCCGAGCAGGCCCGTGCCGCCTTCCAGGTCCGCTACGCCGACCTGCTGCCGGCTACCGCCGGCGGTGTCTCCCGCCTGGACGCCGCGCGCGACCAGGCGCAGCTGCTGCGCGGGCAGGTGATCGATGCGACCAGCCGCCGCGACCTGCTGCGGCAGGAGATGAACACCACGCCGCCGTTGCTGGTCACCGAGACCTATGGCGGCCTCGTCGCCGGCCCGGGGAGTTCTGGCGGCCCGGCGAGCCTGGCCGATGCCGAGCAGAACCTGCAGCAGCTGCAGCTCCGCTTCACCGATAGGTACCCCGACGTCGTCGCCGCCCGCAACCTCGTCGCTGCCCTGCGTGGCGCTGGTGCCGGGAGCACGGGAAGCGGCGCAGGGGCGCACGCGTCGTCGTCGTCGTCGTCGCGTGGCCGATCGGTGCCGAACCCGGTCTACGAGCAGCTCAAGGTCCGGCTGGTCGACACCGAGAGCGCGCTCGCCTCGCTGCAGCGTCAGGCTGCCGACGCGACGCGGGAAGCGGCCGACCTAGCCGAGATCGCGCGCGGCGCGCCGGGCGTGCAGGCCCAGTACATCAACCTGAACCGCGACTACGACGTGCTGCGCAAGAACTACGACGAGCTTCTCGCGCGGCGCGAGTCGATGCGGATCGGTGCGGCGGCGAACGACGAGGCGGACGAGGTCAAGCTGCGCATCGTCGATGCGCCGCAGGTCCCGACCATACCGGTCGGCCCGAAGCGGCTGCTGCTGACGATCGGCGTCCTGCTCGCCGGAGTGGGAGCCGGCATTGGGCTGGTGTTCCTGTCGGTGCAGATCGATAGCTCTTTCTGCTCGGTGCAGGATCTGCGTGGCATCGGCCTGCCGGTGCTGGGCGGCGTCTCGCTGCGCGAACGCCGCAAGGGGCGGCGGCGCTACTCCGGGCTGGTCGGTTTCGCGGCCAGCATCGGCTCCCTGTTCGTGGTGTTCGGCGGCTTCGCCACCTACCCGCTCTGGCTCGCGAGTGTCGTATGACCACCCATCCGAACCTGATCGAGCGTGCGGCGACGCGACTGCGGGAGGACAACGACCGGGTCGCCTCCGAGCTGCTCCGCCGGCAGCCTGCGGCGAAGCCTGCAGTACCGGCACCGCCCGCAGCCGCACGCTCGGCCGGCGAGCTCCCCGCCGCGCCCGCCAGGCCGCCCGAGACGCCGCCGTCGGCGGTCGCGCCGGATCCTCCGCCCCACATCGAGGCCGCGATGCTGCGGCGCGCCGGCCTGATCGATCCTGCGCAGAAACATTCCCGGCTATCGGACGAGTTCCGCATCGTCCAGGGCCAGGTGCTGCAGGCGATGGCGCAGGCCGCCGTCAGGGACTCCGCTTCGGCCAGGACCATCATGCTTACCAGTGCCAGGCCCGGCGAGGGCAAGACGTTCTCCTCGCTCAACCTCGCCGGCAGCCTGGCCAGCTATGGCCAGCAGCCGGTCATCCTGGTCGATCTGGACGCCAAGCAGCGCACCCTCAGCACGCGCCTTGGCATCGCCGGCAGGGCCGGGCTGCTCGACCTTTCGGCTCATCCCGAGGCGGACACCGGCGGATTCCTGATCGAGACCAGCCTGCCGAACCTGCGTGTGATCCCGGCGGGTCAGCTCGAGCAGCAGGGGATGGCGCCGGGTGGCAGGCTGGTGATCGACGCAATCGAGCGTCTCGGCCGCTGCTATCCCGACTGCCTGATCGTGCTCGACACCCCGGCCTGCCTGTCGAGCAGCGCGCCGAGCATGCTGGCACCGCTGGTGCGCGAGATCGTCATGCTCGTGGAGGCGCAGAAGACGCAGCGTGCGGAGCTCGAGGCGGCGCTCGATCTCGTCGAAGCCTGCCCCACGGTGCTGCTGCTGCTCAACAAGGTGCAGCTGACGGCGAGCGACACCTTCGGAGCGTATGGCTATTGAGCGGCATCGGCATCGACCTGCGGCGCGCAAGCCCATGCTCGACGTGCCGGCGATCCGGTGCATCGGCCTCGTCGGCGTGATCGGGATGTCCGGCATCGCCCCACGCGCGGCCCAGGCCACCGAGGCCGACATCGCCGCCCTGGCACCGACCGTGACGGACGGCCAGCCGGACCTGCGCGCGCTCGCGGGCGGCCTGCTCGACGGATCGACCCCCGAGGATCGCGCGTTCACCCTGCAGCCCGCGCTCGGCGTGCGCGAGCTGCTGACCGACAACGTCTACGAGGCCCGCAGCCCGCGAGTGGCCGACCTGGTCACCTCGATCCTGCCGGAGCTGATGCTGAGCGGGCGGACTCCGCTCGCGCAGGCCAACATAAGCTACGCGCCCGACATCCAGCTCTACGCCAAGACGTCGCAGCAGGACCAGGTGGTCCAGCAGTTCAACGGCCAAGCGCAGCTGACGGCGGTTCCGCAGACCCTGTTTCTCTCGCTGCGCGGAACCGGCGACCAGCAATCCACCATCGGCAGCTACGGCCCGGGCGGACTGCCCTATTACGGCGAGCAGAACCGCACCGACGTGGTGGCGCTGCAGGCCTCGCCCTACCTGCAGCATCGCTTCGGCGGAGACGGGACGCTGCAGGCCGGCTACGTCTTCAACTACAGCAGCCAGAACACCTCGCAGGACGACACGGCCGCCGAACCCGCCGACTTCCTGTTCTCCCAGGATCTCGGCAACAGCGTGACGCGCTCCAACGAGGGATACGCGTCCTTCACCACGGGCGAGAATTTCGGCCGCTTCACCGACACCGCACGGCTGGACATCACGCGCTACGACGGCAGCGGCGACAGCGTGCTGAACCGCGCCCACCGTTCGACCGCGATCGATGATTTCGGCTATGGAGTGAGCCGCGCGGTCGCCCTGATCGGCAGCGCCGGCTACGAGGACATCGCCTATTCCGGTCTGCCGCCGATCAGGATCAGGGACGCGGTGTGGAGTGCCGGCATCCGGCTGACGCCGAACCAGGCCAGCAACCTTACCGCGAAATACGGCCACAAGGACGGCTTCGACAGCCTAACGCTCGCCTCCTCCTATGCCGTGACGGCGCGGTTGCGGGTGTTCGCGACCTATTCGGAGGGGCTGACCAGCGGCCAGGAGGAGATCCAGGACAACCTCGACCAATCCTCCGTCGACCAGTTCGGCAACACCGTCAGCACCGCTACCGGCGCGCCGACCCTGGTCTCCGACCAGCTGCTGTCGCTGCAGAACGACCTCTATCGGGTGCAGCGTCTCTCCGCCAGCGCGGTCAGCACCTATGCGCGGGACGTCTTCTCGCTGACGGTGGAGCAGGAGAACCGCAACGAGATCGCCAGCGCATCCTACGCACCCGGCTATTCCGACCGCGGGACCTCGATCGATTTGAGCTGGAGCCACGACGTCACGCGCAAGCTGACCGTGACGACGACGCTGCGCTACAGCGACACCCGTACCGAGACCGTTCCGGTATCAAAATATAAGACCGCGGGTCTGGATCTGGACACCGGCTACGCGATCAGCCCGTCGCTGACCGCGAGCTTCAGCTATTTCATCCGCAACGTCTCGGCCGACACCGCCGGCCAGAGCAGCCTGCAGAACGCCATCCTCGTCGGCCTGCGTCAGAGCTTCTAGCGATGATCATGTACAGCAAATATTACGGGCTGACCGGGCTGCCGTTCCAGCTGACGCCGGACAGCCAGTTCTTCTTCGGCAGCAGCGGCCACAGCCGCGCGCTGTCGCATCTGGTCTACGGCCTGCAGCAGCAGGAAGGCTTCATCGTCATCACCGGCGAGGTCGGCGCGGGCAAGACCACCCTGGTGGACTGGCTCTGGTCGCAGCTCGACCATTCCCAGTACGTCATGGTCCGCATCATGACGACGCTGGTGTCCTCCGACGACCTGCTGCGCCTGGTCGCCGCCGGCTTCGGCGTCGAGGACGCGCCCGACAAGGCGACGCTGCTGCGACGCACCGAGGAGAAGCTGGTCACCCTGCGCGCGCAGGGCAGGCGGCCGCTGCTGATCGTCGACGAGGTGCAGGGCCTGTCGGTGAGCGGCCTCGAGGAGCTGCGCATGGTGTCCAACATCGCCCAGGGCGGGCGGTCGCTGCTGCAGATCATCCTGCTGGGACAGCCGGAGTTTCGCCAGACCTTCGCCCGGCCGCAGCTGAACCAGCTGCGGCAGCGCGTCCTCGCCTCCTATCATCTTGGCCCACTCTCCGCCGACGAGACCCAGGCCTATGTCAGGCACCGCCTGACCGCGGTCGGCTGGGACGGCGTCCCGGGCTGGGAGCCGGCCGCCTTCGAGCGTGTCCACCAGCGCAGCGGCGGCATCCCGCGCCGGATCAACCGGCTCTGCTCGCGCGTGCTGCTGTACGGCGCCCTGGAGGAGACCGCGCTCATCACCGCGGCCATGGTGGAGGATACCGCCTCCGAGCTGGAAGCCGACATCGGCGGCGACCCCAGGGGCGAGCACGCGCCGGCGTCGCCTGCCGCCGAGCTCAGCGGGCGCATCGCCGCCCTGGAAGGCAAGCTGGATCGCCTGTTCGAGCTGCTCGACGTCCCGGCGCGAGGTGCGGCATGACCATCTCGACACCGATGCGCAACGCGATGAGCGTCGATGTCGAGGACTACTTCCAGGTGCAGGCCTTCGCGGACGTGGTGCCGAGGGCTGGCTGGGAGGCGATCCCGCGACGCGTCGAGGCCAACACCGACCGCATCCTGGAGAAGTTCGATGCCGCCGGGGTGCAGGCGACCTTCTTCACCCTCGGCTGGATCGCCGAGCGCCACCCGGCGCTGATCCGACGCATCGTGGCGGCGGGGCACGAGCTCGCCAGCCACGGCTACGACCATGTGCTGGCGCATCGTCTGACACCGGTCGAGTTCGGCGAGGATGTGGGCCGCACCAAGCGGATGCTGGAGGATATCGGCGGCGTGCAGGTGGTGGGATATCGCGCCCCCACCTTCTCGATCGGGCCGCGCAACCCCTGGGCGTTCGAGCGGCTGGAGCGCGAGGGCTATCGCTACAGCTCGAGCGTGTTCCCGATCCGCCACGATCTCTACGGCGTGCCCGATGCACCACGGGCACCGTTCCGGCCGGGGCAGGGAGCCCTGTGGGAACTGCCCATGACCACGGTGCGGGTGCTGCGGCGCAATCTGCCCTGCTCGGGCGGCGGCTACTTCCGGCTGCTGCCCTACGAGCTGTTCCGCAGCGGCCTGCGTCGGCTCAACCGCGTCGAGCGTCGGCCCGGCATCTTCTATTTCCATCCCTGGGAGATCGATCCGGAGCAGCCGCGTGTCGACGGCAGCGGCCGCGTGTCGCGCTTCCGGCACACGGTCAACCTGTCGCGCATGTCCGGCAGGCTCGACAGGCTGCTGCGCGACCTCGCCTGGGACCGCATGGACCGCATCTTCGGTGCGCTCTGGAGCCCGCCGCGTCAGGCCGCCCGGTCATGACCGTGCGCTGCCGCCCCCTCGATCCCGCGGCCGAAGCTGCCTGGGACGGCTTCGTGACCGCACAGCAGGCTGGCACCTTCTTCCACCTGTCTGGCTGGCGGCAGGTGATCGACCGTGCCTTCGGCCAGCGCACCCGCTACGTGCTGGCCGAGCGCGACGGCGCCATCACCGGCGTGCTGCCGATGGTGCATATGCGCAGCCGGCTGTTCGGCAACGCGCTGGTCTCCAACCCGTTCTGCGTCTATGGCGGCCCGCTCGCCGCCGATGCCGAGAGTGCCGACGCGCTGACCGAGCACGCGGTCGGGATGATGCGCGCAACCGGCGTGCCGACGCTCGAGTTCCGCTTCCTCAATGCCCTGGAGCCGCTGCGCGAGGGATGGGCCACCCGGGCCGACGGGCTGTACGTGACGTTTCGCAAGCCGATCGTCGCCGATGCCGAGGCCAACCTGAAGGCGATCCCGCGCAAGCAGCGCGCGGTGGTGCGCAAGGGGATGCAGAACGGCCTGACCGTCGCGGTGGACGACGATGTCGACCGGCTGCACCGGATCTACGCCGAGAGCGTGCGCAACCTCGGCACCCCGGTGTTCTCGCGCGGCTATTTCCGCATCCTGCGCGCGGTGTTCGGCGCGCGGGCGGACGTGCTGACGGTGCTCGATGACGGAAGGCCGATCGCCTCGGTGCTCAGCTTCTACTTCCGCGACCAGGTGCTCCCCTATTACGGCGGCGGCACGGTGGCGGCGCGCGGACGGGGCGGCAACGACCTGATGTACTGGGAGGTGATGCGACGCGCCGGCGAGCGCGGGTTCCGCCTGTTCGATTTTGGCCGCAGCAAGATCGGCACCGGCGCCTTCGCCTTCAAGAAGAACCTCGGCTTCGAGCCGGCGCCGCTGCAGTACCGCTACCTGCTGCGTCCCGGCACGATGCTGCCGGATCATAATCCGCTGAATCCCAGATACCGGCTGTTCATCGACGGCTGGAAGCGCCTGCCGCTGCCGCTGACCAAGCTGATCGGCCCCGCCATCGTGCGCGGCATCGGCTGAACCGATGCGCGACCTGCTGTTTCTCTGCCACCGCATCCCCTACCCGCCGAACAAGGGCGACAAGATCCGCGCCTGGCACATGCTGCGGCACCTGGCGCTGCGCTACCGCGTGCATCTCGGCTGCTTCGCCGACGATCCGGCCGACCTGGAGCACCTGCCGATGCTGCGCGGGCTGTGTGCCAGTGTCGCCTGTCCGCGCATCGACCATCGCCGGCAGCGCCTGCGCGCGCTGACGCGGCTCCGCCCCGGCCGTCCGCTCACGCTGGACTATTTCCACCATGCCGGTCTGCAGGAGTGGGTGCTGCAGACCCTCGGGCGCCAGCCGATCGCCTGCCTGTTCGTGTTCTCCTCGGCCATGGCCCAGTACGTCCTGCACCATGAGGTGGTAGGGGAGGGTCGGGCTCGGATCCCGGCGATCCTCGACATGGTCGACGTCGATTCCGAGAAGTGGACCAGCTACGCCGACCGCACCGGCCTGCCGATGCGTCTGGTCTGGGCGCGCGAGGGCCGCACCCTGCTGGCGTACGAGCGACGCCTCGCCGCCTGGTTCGACCACACGCTGTTCGTCTCCGAGGAGGAGTGCCGCCGCTTCGTCGAGCTGGCGCCCGAGAGCCGTGAGCGTGCCGGGTGGGTCGAGAACGGCGTCGACCTCGCCTATTTCTCTGCCGCGCGGGGTGGGGAGGATCCCTACGGCGGAGCCCGCGGCGCCATCGTGTTCACCGGGACGATGGACTACCGCCCCAACATGGATGCCGCGCAGTTCTTCGCCCGCTCGGTGATGCCGCTGCTTCGCGCGCGCCATCCGGAGGCGGCATTCCACATCGTCGGCGCCAATCCGACCGCCGCCGTCCATGCCCTGGGGG
>CAXTOC010000024.1:16179-17281 GCA_964245725.1 uncultured Acetobacteraceae bacterium
CCACCAAGGCCGTCTTCCCAATCAGCGTCGTCCCGGCGGGGGGGGGGCGGCGGGGTGTCCCGGGGGCGGGCGGGGGGCCGCACCCGCGGCCGTATCTGGCGCACGCCGCCATGGCCGTGGCGCCGCTGCGCATCGCGCGCGGGATCCAGAACAAGGTGCTCGAGGCGATGGCGATGGCCCGGCCCGTGCTGGTCTCGCCGCAGGCCCTGGAGGGCCTGCGCGCGCGGCCCGGGCGAGACCTGCTGGTGGCCGACGCGCCAGCCGCGATGGCGGAGCGTGCCGGGGAGATCCTCGACGGCGCCCATGCCGGCCTCGGCATGGCGGCGCGCGCGGCGGTGGAGCGCTCGTACCCCTGGGAGGTCACGCTGCGCGAGCTCGACCGGCTGCTGGTGCCGGCATGAGCCGCCTGCTGGTGACGATCCCGGCGCTGCTGCTCGGCCTGCTGCTGCTGGCACTGGTGTTCCGGCCGGAGATCCTCGCCGCCCTCTCGGTATGGGCCGGCTCGACCGCCTACAACCACTGCTTCCTGGTGCTGCCGATCGCGATCTGGCTGGCCTATGACCGGCGCCGCCTGCTGCCGGCGGTGCCGATCCGGCCGCTGCCCTCGGCGGTGCTGCTGGCGCTGCCGCTGGGCTGCGTCTGGCTGCTCTCGGAGCGGCTCGGCATCATGGAGGGACGGCAGTTCATCGCGCTCGGCTTCGTCGAGCTGCTGGCGCTGGCGGTGCTGGGCTGGCGGATGGTGCGCGCCCTGCGCGCGCCGCTGCTCTACCTGATCTTCCTGGTGCCGTTCGGCGCCTTCCTGACGGCACCCTTGCAGGATTTCACCACCGGCTTCGTGGTCCGCGGCCTCGGCCTGCTGGGCATCGCCAACTACTCCGACGGTCACGCGATCGAGATCCCCGAGGGCGTGTTCTTCGTCGCCCAGGCCTGCGCAGGGCTGCGCTTCCTGATCGCCTCGGTGGCGTTCGGCGTGCTCTATGCCATGACCCTGTACCGCAGCCCGTGGCGGCGGGTGCTGTTCGTCGCCGCCTCGGCGGTGCTGCCGGTGCTGGCGAACGGGGTGCGGGCGCTGGGCATCGTCGCCGCCGGCCACTGGGTCGGC
>CAXTOC010000025.1:0-16747 GCA_964245725.1 uncultured Acetobacteraceae bacterium
CGCCGGGCGGCTCGGCAAACCGGCCTCCGGCCGCGCGGGGACGCGCTTTCCGGCCGGCGGCTCCTCGCGCCGGCGCGTCCCGGACGGGGGCGGCTGACGCCCCGCCTGCTGGATCGCCCCTGGATCTCGCGCCGACCTCGAGGTTACGCTGCAGCAACGCTACGAATCGGGTCCTGCCGGGAGGCGATGGGTGAGCTCAGCCAGTCTCGCCGTGCTCGCGATCTGGCTCGGCGGCGTCGCCACCCTGTGCCGTCACGATCCGCTCGGCCGTCCGGCGCTGGGCGCCGCGGTGGCGCTGGCCGGCGCGGCGCTGATCGGCAGCCTCAGCTGAACAACTCGACGATGGCCTCGCAGAAGGCCGGCAGGTCGTGCGGGTTGCGCGAGGTCACCAGCGTGCCGTCGCGCACGCAGGTCTCGTCCACCCACGTGGCGCCGGCGTTCTGCAGGTCGACCTGCAGCGACGGCCACGACGTCATCCTGCGGCCGCGCGCGCCGCCGGCGTTGATCAGCGTCCAGGGGCCGTGGCAGATCGCCGCGATCGGCTTGTCGGCGGAAACGAAGCCGCGGACGAAACCGACCGCGCGCTCGTCCATGCGCAGCTTGTCCGGGTTGGTGGTGCCGCCGGGCAGCAGCAAGCCGTCGAACTGATCCGCCGCCGCCTCGGCCACGGTCAGGTCGGCGTCGATCTTGCTCGAGGGATGCACGTCCTGCCGCATCGCCTGGAACTGTCCCGGCTCGAGCGAAACGATGCTGACCGTCGCACCCGCCTGCCTGAGTGCCCGCACCGGCTCGGTCAGCTCGACCTCCTCGACGCCGTCGGTGGCGAGAACAGCGATCCTGCGACCTGGGATGCCGGCCATGGTCCAACTCCTGCGTTCGTCGAGCGTCGACGGCAGAACGGGTCAGGCGGCGCCCCGTTCCACACCGGCCGCACGATCTCGGCGCGGCGTCGCCTACGGCGCCAGCGCGTAGACGTCGACCGCGCCGCCGTAGGTGGGCAGGTAGACCCGGCCGTTCGCCGCCATCGGCAGGTTGAACTTGTTGTGCAGGAACTGGATGTTCCACTCCTCGGTATCCCAGAGCTTGCGCAGCCAGCCGGAGCCGTCGGCGAAGCGGGAGAAGTTCTCCGGGTCGTAGATCACGTAGCGGCCGTTGGTGATGCTGTTATTGGCGTTGCCGTACGGGAACACGACGTGCAGCAGGGCGGTGCCGGCCTGGCTCGCGTTGGCCGACAGCGTCATCATCCCGCCCGGCATGCCGCCATAGGGCACCGGCGCCTGCGGCGAGGCGTACTCGACCGAGCAGCCGAGATAGGTGACCGCGAGCCGGCCGTTCGCCTGCCCCAGCCCGTAGGCGCGCAGGTTTGCGTTCTCGCCCATGCAGAAGATCATCGGCCCGTGCACGGCGGATCGGTAGAACACGCAGGTGCTGTGCAGGTGGTGGGTGCGCTGCAGGTAGGTGGTGGGGATCGTCGACAGGTCGGTCGGCGCCGGACTGGCGTCGGGGTTGTAGTAGGTGAGCCAGTACGGCGGCACCAGCAGCGTGTCGTAGACGTTTGACTGGATCAGCGAGGGCGCGAAGTCCGCGAGCGTCGGCGAGCCCATCTTGTCGGCATCGATGAAGTAGCCGATGCCGTCCTTGCCGGCGACGACGACGATGTTCCACGGCAGCCCCGACATCGCCGTCGTGACCAGCATCGGGCCGCCGGAGTTCAGGTCCTCGTCGCCGGCGCTGTCCATGTTCGACGTGCCCCCGCCGCCGTCCGCATCGGCGCCCGAGCCGTTCGCCGGGATCAGCGACATGTCGGCCAGTGTCTGGCAGGCCACACCGCCGACGCGCCCGGTATCGGTGTACGGCGTGAAGGAGTCGATGACCGTGAGACTGCCCGGATCGGTGCCGCTCGCCCGCGTGTGCCGCAGCCGGATCACGCTCTCGCCCCAGTCGGTGACGCCGTCGAACGCGCCGTTGCCGGACGTCATCAGGATGTTGCCGCTGACCGGATCGATCACCGGAGCCTGTCCGCCCATCCAGACGCCGCCGCCGGAATAGCGCGCGGTGGTGGTGAAGGTGGCGCTGATCTCGGGCGCCACGCCGGACACGTCGCAGGCGATCAGCCAGCCCTGGTTGGTGTCGGCGTCCTCGTCGAACGAGCCGTTGGCGACATAGACGATGGCGCCGTCGGTGCTGATCGCCAGCCCGCAGCGCTGCTTGCGCGGCACCGTCCCCATTCGCTGCAACGCCAGCTCTCCGGGCGGCTGGTAGGTGGCCGCGGTCAGGTCGAGCGGCGGCAGCACCGGGCTGCCGTCGACCGGGTTCAGCGAGTGCAGCCAGAAGCTGGACTGCGCGAAATCGCCATCCGGCGCGGTCATCGCGACGACGTGGATGGTGCCCGTCTGCGGGTTGATCACCGGCGTGCTGAGGATGCCCCAGTGGTCGTTGATCAGGTACATGTCCATCGCCCGCGTGCCGGGGATCGGCTCGCCGAGGCGCTGCTGCCAGAGCAGCACCAGGCTGGTCGCGTCGAAGCAGAACACGTCGTTGGCCATCGTCGCCTGGATCAGCAGGTCGTGCGCCTGGCCATCTTCCATGACTAGGCCGGGGATGATCAGCGACATGCCCTCCGAGCCGCGCGCGTCGCCGGGAAGCGGCACCGAGCCCACGCGCACCATGCCGCGCTGCCGGACCGCGTCCTGGGTCAGCACGGTCTCCTGCAGGTTGCTGCCCGACCGGCAGCCGTCGAACGAGCGGGTGGTGACCGCGATGGACATGTGGGAGATTCCTCAGAGGTCGCCGCCGGTGTAGATCACCTGTAGGCTGAAGCTGCTTGCCTCCGGCGGCAGTGCGCTGCACGCTATGCTCAGCGCATGCCAGCCGGTGCTCGCCACCGTGATCGTCAGGCCCTGCGATCCGCCGCCGTCCGGATCGAACCGCAGCAGCGACGGGTCTCCGGCCGGTCCGAGCAGCTCGAGCCGGACCGCGGCGTCTCGCGTCCAGCCGGTGCGATCGGGGGTCAGCGTCGCCGAGAGCAGCGTGCCCGCCGCGCACCAGACACGGCCGACATCAAGCTCGCCATCGGCGAGCGGCGGGATGTCGAGGTCGGCGGCGCCGAACAAGGTCTGGACAGTGCGCTGCGGCTGCCAGCCGAACGCCACATCGCCCATCGGCCTGGCGAAGACGAGGTAGGACATGCCGTCGCGGTTGCGCGGCACCGTGAAGGTGAGCCGTCCCTGGCCATCCGTCCAGATGTTGTCGTACGGACCGTTGCCGGAATATTCGTGGATCTCCTGGAACGCGCCGAAGCCGGTCTGCACGGTGCGGGTGTAGCTGTTGTACTGATCGTTGTTGAAGGCGCAGAGGCATCCGGGCAGGCCGCCCGCACCGGTGCGTTCGTGCACGAACACCTGCGGATCGGTGTCGAGACGCGGCACCAGGTCGCCGTGCGCCAGGTTCTCGTGGATCCAGATCAGGTTGTTGATCCGGTCCTTCAGGCCGTAGCATCCCGGATCGGTCGACCAGTCGCGGTAGTAGACCGACGGATATCCCAGCGACGTCAGCATGATCGCGTAGCCGAGCATCTTGTTCCAGATGACCTGCTGGCCGACGCTGGTGTCGGTGTCGGCGGACTCGATGAAGGTGACCGCCATGTCGGCGTCGACCGCGCAGTAGCCCGCGCCGGCGAGCTGCCCCATCCAGACGCGCGAGTTGTTGTTGCAGATGTCGCCGACCGCGAACTTGAAGCCGAAATCGAGCACCGCGGCGCGACGCTGCATGGCGCCGTCCACCCAGTCCGACAGCGCGCGGTCGGAGCTGTCGAAATACTCGCCGAACGCCCACAGCTCGCGCAGCGCCTCGGACTGCAGCAGGTCGCGCACCAGTGCGGCGTTGGTGCCCTTGACGTCGTCGATGCGCCAGCCATCCACGCCCGTCGTGCGCGTCAGCCACCCTGCCGCCGCGATCGCGCCGTCGCGCATGTAGCCGGCCGGTTCGGCGTTGACGTACGCGGCCATGTCGCCGAACGCGAAGTTGCCGCGCGCGTCGGGCACCGGATCCGCCGCGACCCGCGGCGGCGCGCCCACGAAGCAGCCCGCGTGCTTGGGGAAGCGGCCGGGCCCGCGCGATCCGGCCGGTGCGTAGACGCCCGCAGCGCTGCCGCCACCGTACTGGTGCAGCACCATGTCGCCGTACGCCTGCATCTGGTGCGCGTGGATCGAGGCTACGCACTGCCGCAGCATCTCGGCGGTGCCGAAGGCGGTCGGCAGGCTGAAGCACTGGTCCTTGCAGCCGATGTCGTAGTCGTCGAACTTGTCGTAGCCGTCGGAAGCGGCACCCGCCGCGCCCTTGGTGAAGGGCGGCAGCAGGATCGCGGTGAACCCGGCACGACGATACGCCGCGGCGTCCCGCGCGATGCGCTCATAGGCCCAGAGCGGCTGGTCGGGCGACGGCCTCGGCCAGCCGACCCGCTCGGCGTCGTCCTGCCGGATGCGATAGTTCGTGTTCAGGATCACGCCCATCGCGGAGCCTCCCGTGTCGTCGAGGCACGAAAAGAGCTTGACCCAAACCCTTGCGCAAGCGGTCCGATCGCGCAGGCGGGGTCAGCCGGCCTGCTGTCCGATCTGCTTGATGTCGTGGAAGGCGAGTGCGGCGTTCTGCTCGGCGGTGCGGCGCATCATGAAGGCGGAGCTGGCCAGGAACACCGGATCGCCGTCGACGTCGTCGGCGATGGCACTCCGGTTGGCGGCGACGAAGGCCTCCACCGTGACCCGATCGCCGGCCAGCCAGCGCGCCAGCACGAACGGCGTGGACTCGAAGCCGATCGCGACGCCGTACTCGCCGCCCAGGCGCGCCTGCAGCACGTCGAGCTGCAGCGTGCCGACCACGCCGACGATCGGCGGCGCGCCGTCCTGGGGGCGGAACAGCTGCACCACCCCCTCCTCGGCCAGCTCGGTCAGCGCCTGGCGCAGCTTCTTCGCCTTCATCGCGTCGTCCAGCCGCACCCGGCGCAGGATCTCGGGGGCGAAGTGCGGCACGCCGGTGAAGTTCAGCGCCTCCTGCTCGCTCAGCGTGTCGCCGATGCGCAGCACGCCGTGGTTGGGGATGCCGACCACGTCGCCGGCGAACGCCTCCTCGGCCAGCTGCCGGTCGCGGGCGAAGAAGAACTGCGGCGTGTGCAGCGCGAACTGCTTGCCGGTGCGCACATGGCGCAGCCGCATCCCGCGCACCAGCCGCCCCGAGCAGATGCGGGCGAAGGCCATGCGGTCGCGATGGTTCGGGTCCATGTTGGCCTGGATCTTGAACACCAGCGCGGTCAGGCCGGGCTCCGCCGCCTGCACCAAGCGCGTGTCCGCCGCCTGGGCGCGCGGCGGGGGACCGAAATCCACCAGCGCGTCGAGCAGGTCCAGCACCCCGATCTCGCGTATCGCGCTGCCGAAGAACACCGGCGTCAGGTGTCCGGCATCGAACGCCTGGCGGTCGAACTCCGGCAGCGCCGCCGCCACCAGGTCGAGCTCGTCGCCGAGCGCCTGCAGGCGCGGATCGGACTGCGGCAGCTCGTGGGTCAGGCGCAGCGCGCGCGAGCGCACGTCGTAGGTGCCGGCGAACGCCGCCGCGCGTCCCACCGGCCAGGTCGCCGGCGCGGTGTCGAGCGCCAGCGTGCCGCCGACCTCGTCGAGCAGCGCGAACGGGTCCTGCGCCTCGCGGTCCATCTTGTTGACGAAGGTGATGATCGGGATGTCGCGCAGCCGGCAGATCTCGAACAGCTTGCGGGTGCGCGCCTCGATGCCGCGCGCGGCGTCGATCACCATCACCGCGCAATCCACCGCGGTCAGGGTGCGGTAGGTGTCCTCGGAAAAATCCTCGTGGCCGGGCGTGTCGAGCAGGTTGAAGATGCAGCCGCCGTACTCGAAGGTCATCACCGAGGTGACCACCGAGATGCCGCGCTCGCGCTCGATGCCCATCCAGTCCGAGCGGGTGCGCCGCCGCTCGCCCTTGGCGCGCACGTTGCCGGCGAGCTGGATCGCGCCGCCGGCGCGCAGCAGGCGCTCGGTCAGCGTGGTCTTGCCGGCATCGGGATGCGAGATGATCGCGAACGTGCGCCGACGCGCGATCTCGGCCGCGATCTCGCTCATGCGCGGCGCATCGAAGGGCTCAGCGCGAGTAGAACTCGACGACGAGGTTCGGCTCCATCGTCACCGGATAGGGCACGTCGGTCAGCTTCGGCGATCGCGCGAAGCGGCCCTTCATCTGGCGGTGGTCGACCTCGAGATACTCCGGCACGTCGCGCTCGGCGTTCTGTGCGGCGTCGAGCACCACGGCGAGCTGCTTGGACTTCTCCCGCACCTCGATCACGTCGTTGTCGCGCACCAGGAAGGACGGGATGTTGACCTTGCGCCCGTTCACCGTGACGTGGCCGTGATTGACGAACTGGCGCGACGCGAAGGGCGTCAGGGCGAACTTGAGGCGGTAGATCACCGCGTCCAGCCGGCGCTCCAGCAGGTCGATCAGGTTCTCCGAGGTGTCGCCCTTGCGGCGCACCGCCTCCTCGTAATACTTGCGGAACTGCTTCTCGCTGATGTTGCCGTAGTAGAACTTCAGCTTCTGCTTGGCCATCAGCTGCACCGAGAAGTCCGACGGCTTCTGCTTGCGCCGCTGGCCGTGCTGACCGGGACCGTAATCGCGCTTGTTGATCGGAGACTTGGCGCGTCCCCACAGGTTCACGCCGAGGCGGCGATTGACCTTGTACTTGCTCTCGAGGCGCTTGCTCACGGCAAACCCTTCCTTCTCCCGCGCGATCTTCGGATCGTGTGCGGCTTTGTTGCACCGGTAGGCCTCGACCGACCTGGTCGCGGCGGGCGCGGTCCGTGTCGCCGTCCTGTCGCCGGAGCCGAGGCTCAGGACATGACAGAGCGGCCGGAACCGTCCACGTTCCCGGCAGTAGCGGCGGCCTATAGGGACATCCCGGAACGCTGTCAATCGAGAGGCCGCGAGGCGGCGACTGGGGCAAGATCGTATCAGCGGCCGGCGATATCGGTGGTGGCGGCCGGAGCCCCGCCGCCGCTATGGTGCCGGTGGACGCCCGGCGACAGATCCGGCGCCTGGGAGGATCGACGGCTCGGATGCGCCTGTATCGCGAGGTGGTGCAGCTTCCGCCCGGCCAGTCCTTCAAGGCCTGGTCGCACGGCTACCCGCACGGGACGGTCAAGTGGCACTTCCATCCCGAGTACGAGATCCATCTGGTCACCGCGACCTCGGGCCGCGCCTTCGTGGGCGACCACGTCGGCCGGTTCTCCCCCGGCCAGCTCGTCTTCCTCGGCCCCAACCTGCCGCATAACTGGATCAGCGACGTCCCGGCCGGCAGCATCGTGCCGCAGCGCGGGCTGGTGGTGCAGTTCCCGGAAGCCTTCATCCGTCGCTGCATCGACGCCTTTCCCGAGCTGCGTTCGCTGGACGCGGTGCTCGAGGAGAGCCTCGGCGGCCTGGAGTATCCACCCGACGCCAGTGCTTCAGCCCTGCAGCTGATGAGCGGGCTGCAGGCGGCGCGGGGAGCCGCGGGGCTCGCCTCGTTCTTCGGCCTGATGCGCGTGATCAGCACGAGCCCGCGGCGCAGGCGCCTGTCGAGCCCGCACTACCAGCCATGCGCGCGCGACGACGTGCACAAGGCGCTGGAGCACGTGCTGCTGCATATCGAGCGCAACCTCGCCGGCGAGCTGCGCGAGAGCGACATGGCGGCGCTGAGCGGCTACAGCCAGAGCAGCTTCTCGCGCGCCTTCCACCGCCAAGTGGGGCAGCCCTTCGTGCGCTACGTCAACGAGAAGCGGATCGCGCGGTCCTGCGACCTGATGCGCAACACCGACCACGGCATCGCCGAGATCTGCTTCGCGGCCGGCTTCAACAACGTCTCGAACTTCAACCGGCGGTTCCTGCTGCACCGCGGGACGACGCCGTCGGCGTGGCGCCGCGCCGTCCGGCAGTCTCGCAACCAGGGGCAGATGCAAGGTCGAGCGCACGGCTCCCGGGACCGCTCCCGGGCCGCCTGACACGATACCACGACACAGGAAGGATGCTTCGAATGTCCGGCTCCAACACACGCATGACCGCCATCGTCTGCCACGGTCCGGAGGATTACCGGGTCAGCGACGTGCCTCGCCCGAGCGCCGGTCCGCGCGAGGCGGTGATCCGCATCGCCTCGTGCGGCATCTGCGCCAGCGACTGCAAGTGCTGGCAGGGGGCGAAGATGTTCTGGGGCCAGGAGCCCGGCACCGGCTGGGTCAAGCCGCCGGTGATCCCGGGCCACGAGTTTTACGGCGTGATCGAGGAGCTCGGCGAAGGAGCGGAGGCGCATTTCGGCGTCAGGCCCGGGCAGCGCGTCATCGCCGAGCAGATCGTGCCCTGCGACAAGTGCCACTACTGCCGCACCGGCTCGTACTGGATGTGCGAGGTGCACAACATCTTCGGCTTCCAGCGCGAGGTCGCCGACGGCGGCATGTCGGAGTACATGCGACTGCCGCCGACCTCGCGCGTGCACGTGATCCCCGAGGAGATGCCGCTCAACGACGCGGCGATCATCGAGCCGCTGTCGTGCGCGATCCACACCGTGCAGCGCGGCGAGATCCAGCTCGCCGACGTGGTGGTGCTGGCCGGCGCCGGGCCGATCGGGCTGATGATGGTGCAGGTGCTCAAGCTCAAGACGCCGCGCAAGCTGATCGTCATCGACATGTCCGACGAGCGCCTCGCGCTGGCGCGCCGCTACGGTGCGGACGTGACCATCAACCCCGGCACCCAGGACCCGACCGCGATCGTGATGGGTCTGACGGGCAATTACGGCTGCGACGTCTATATCGAGGCCACCGGATCGCCCGGCGGCGTCACCCAGGGGCTCGGGCTGATCCGCAAGCTCGGCCGCTTCGTCGAGTTCTCGGTGTTCGGCAAGGAAACATCCGTCGACTGGTCGATCATCGGCGACCGCAAGGAGCTCGACGTGCGCGGCGTGCATCTCGGCCCGTACTGCTACCCGATCGCGATCGACCTGCTGACGCGCGGCCTGGTCACCTCGGACGGCATCGTCACCCACGAGTACGACCTGAACGACTGGGACACCGCGATCCGCATGGCCAATGGCATGGACAGTATCAAGGTGCTGATGACGCCGGGCTCCACGCGCAACGGCGCGATCGCCCAGGCGGCCGTCTAGGCCAGCGCCGGATGGGCGAGTTCACCGGCCGGCGGGCGCTGGTCACCGGCGCCGGCAAGGGCATCGGCCGGGTGGTGGTCGAGCGCCTGCGCGCCCACGGCGCCGAGGTGGTGGCGCTGAGCCGCTCGCCCGCGGATCTGGACAGCCTCGCCGACGCGACCGGCTGCGGCACGATCGCCGTCGACGTCTCGGACATGACGGCGACGCTCGCGGCACTCGAGGTCGAGCCCGCCTTCGACCTGCTGGTGAACAATGCCGGCATCAGCCGGCTCGCCTCGTTCGTCGAGACCAGCCAGGCCGACCTCGAGGCGATCATGGCGGTGAACCTGACCGCGCCGATGCGGATCGCGCAGCACGTCGCGGCACGGCTGATCGCCGCCAACCGGCCGGGCGCGATCGTCAACGTGTCCAGCATCGCGGCCACGGTGGGCCTGCCCGACCACACCGCATACTGCGCCTCGAAGGGCGCGCTCGACGCCATGACCCGGGTGATGGCGGTCGAGCTCGGCCCGCACGGCATACGCACCAACAGCGTCAATCCGGTCGTCACCCTCACCCCGATGGCGGTGATGGCGTGGTCGGATCCGCTGAAGGCCGCTCCGATGCGCGGCCGCATCCCGCTGGGCCGTTTCGTGCAGCCGGTCGAGGTGGCCGATGCGATCTGCTACCTGCTGGGCGAGGGAGCGGCGATGATCAACGGCGTGTGCCTGCCGGTCGATGGCGGTTTCGGGGTCGGCTGACCGCAGGCCGAGGTGTCGGCGGAATTTACATAATGACGCCGCGCCCCGCGGCTGGCCGCCGACGACGCCCCCGCTTCGCTCCCCAACCGACTGAGAAGGCGATGTAATAAGGCGCTCGCGCGGCTTTTCCTGATCCTGGCCCGCATCTTGCTGAATACGTTACGGCGGCGACATCGTCCGCGCCGGAAACGTTCCTCCAGGATCAGGGGCCACACGCCGTGAGAATCCATTCGCTCTTCTCGAAGTTCCTGCCCGTCGTGGCGCTCGTCACCATGACCGGCACCGCCGCCGCCGGACCCAACCTCGTCACCAACGGCTCGTTCGAGAACACGACGCTCTCGACCAAGGGCAACTTCGCCGGCCACGTCTCCGGCTGGAGCGGCGGCTCGGCGCTCACCTATCTCGACACGCCCGGCACCGCCGACAACGGCGCCTACCTCTCGGTCTACGGTCCGTTTCCGAAGACCAGCCCGGACGGCGGCAACTTCGTCGAGGCCGACGGGGATCCGAACTACAACTCCGCCATCTACCAGGTGCTGTCCGGCCTCACCGTCGGCGCCGACTACACCCTGACCTTCGACCAGGCCGCCGGGCAGCAGGCCGGGTTCACCGGCCCGACCACCGAGCAGTGGGCGGTCACCTTCGGCGGCGTCACCCAGGATTCGAGCAAGTTCTCGCTGCCCCAGGGCGGCGTCGGGCCGTGGCAGCAGCAGACCATGACCTTCGAGGCGAAGGCCGCGACGCAGACGCTCAGCTTCCTCGCGATCGGAACGCCGAACGGCGCGCCACCGATCTCCTTCCTCGACGGCGTCTCGATGACCGCGGTTCCGGAGCCGGCGAGCCTGGTGCTGATGGGCACCGGCCTGCTCGCGCTGGGCGTCGTGCTGGGCCTGCGCCGTCGCGGCGCGCGGCCGGTCGGCGCCTGAACCGCCGGTCGCCGCCCCTCCAGCCGCCTCGAGGACGAGATCCGTGGCACAGCTCCTGCACCAGCCGCCGCTGCATGCGTTCCTGATCGAGATGCTGCGGCTGTGCGTCTGGCTGTCGCTGCTGGCGGTGATCTTCCTGCCGCTGGAGCGGCTGTTCGCGCTGCATCCGCAGAAGATCTTCCGCGCCGCGATCGGCGTCGACCTGGGCTACTACTTCCTCAGCAGCCTGCTGCCGGGACTGATCCTGGCGGTGCCGCTGTCTCTGGTGGCGTGGGGCGCGCATCGCCTGGTCCCGGAGGGGCTGCACGCCACCGTGGCGGCGTGGCCGTTCTGGCTGCGCGCCGCGACGGCGCTGGTGGTCGGCGAGATCGGCTTCTACTGGGGGCATCGCTGGAGCCACGAGATCCCGCTGCTGTGGCGCTTCCACTGCATTCACCACGATGCCGGGCAGATGGACTTCATGGTCCATACCCGGGCCCATCCGGTGGACATGGTGTTCACCCGCCTGGTCGGGCTGGTTCCGCTCTACGTGCTCGGGCTGGCCAATCCGACCGGCGCCTCCGGCAGCCTCGTGCCGCTGCTGATCACGCTGCTGGCCACGCTCTGGGGCTTCTTCATCCACGCCAACCTGCGCTGGCGGCTGGGTCCGCTGGAGTGGCTGATCGCGACCCCGGCGTTCCACCACTGGCACCACACCCTGAACGGGCCGATCGATCGCAACTACGCCTCCATGCTGCCCTGGCTCGACCGGCTGTTCGGCACCCACCACCTGCCGCGCGACCGATGGCCCGCCGCCTACGGGATCGAGGCCGAGATGCCCGCCCTGCTGCGGCAGCAGCTGATCCATCCCTTCCGCGCGACACCCGCCGCGACGCCTTGATGCGGGCGAAGCGGTGGCCGCAGATTCCGCCCGAGACCTCGGTCGTCTAAAAAAGCTTGCGCAAGCGCCGCCTCTGATAGGATCGCAGTACGTCCCCGGGGGAGGCTGATCGTTGCCCATCGACGAGATCGTCGATATCGGCCGAGCCGACGTCAAGCGCAGGCGCCAGCTGCTCGGCCGCATCGGCGTGCCGCTGCTCGGCGTGGCGCTGGTCATCCTCTCCATCCTGGGCGTGTCGCTCTACACCTACCGCGCCGACCGTGCCGCGGCCCTGGTGCTGTCGCGCGCGGTGCTGGACGGGCTGCAGGCGCGTATCGCCCGCGAGGTCGGCGGCTATCTCAGCCCGGCGACGCAGGCGGCGCTGATCGCGCGCGACATGGTGGCCCGGGGCGCGATCCCCGACGACCGCGCCGCGATCGAGGGCTTCGCCGCCAGCATGCTCAACCAGGTGCCGCACCTGGAGGGCTTCTACGCCGCCAGCGGCGAGGGCGACTTCATCATGGTGCGCCGCGATCCGCGCGGCGGCACCGACACCAAGCTGATCCTCAACCTGCCCGGCCGCCGACAGGTCTCCTCGACGCATCTCGACGCGTCGGGCCGGATCGTCGACACCACCCCTGATCCCGGGGACGATTTCGATCCTCGCCGGCGCGACTGGTATCGGGGCGCGCTGAAGACCGGGGGCATCTACTGGACCGCGCCGTACGTGTTCTACACCACCCGCGCGCCTGGCATCACCGCGGCGATCCGCTTCACCCAGGCCGGCCGCGCCGACCGCGTGTTCGGCGTCGACATCACGCTGCAGGCGCTGTCCGGCTTCCTCGACTCGCTGCCGATCGGCCGCACCGGGCGCGCCGCCATCGGCGACGCCGACGGCCGCGTGATCGCCGCACCCGATCTGGCGCGTCCCTCGGGCGGCCAGGCCGGGGGGCGGGCGAGTGCCGGGGCGCTGGACGATCCGGCGCTGTCGCGCGCCTACGACCGGTTCCGTATCGACGGCTACGGCAGCCGCACCCTGCTCATCGGCGGCGAGCGATACGTCGCCATCGCCCGTCGGCTTCCGGCCGCGGGACAGGCCTGGGTGCTGCTGATCGCCGCGCGCGAGAGCGACTTCACAGCGTTCGCCGAGAACAACAGCCGCCAGCATCTGCTGCTCTCGCTGATCACCATCGCCCTCGCCGTCCTGCTCGGGCTGCTGCTGGTGCGGCAGAACCGGCGCGTCGAGCGCACCGCGCGCCTGCTGGCGCTGAGCCGCGAGAGCGGCGCGCGCGAGACCCGCGCGCTCTCGGCGCTGGCGGTACAGCCGGGCCTGTTCGATCCGGCGCGCGAGGTGCCCGCCCTGACCGAGAGCCTAGCCGAGCTCAACGCCGCCCGGCGCGCCAGCATCTGGCGCCTCACCGGTGCCGGCCGGGTGCTGCGCTGCGAGGACGCCTTCGATGCCGGCGGCGGCGACAGGCGGCAGGGCGGACATCTCGAGGGGCTGGAGCTGGCACGCTCCGAGGTGCCCGGCTTCTTCGACTCGCTCGACCAGGGCGAGAGCATCGAGGTCGCCGACGCGGCCGCAGATGCGCGCACCGCCTCGCTGCACCGGCTGCTGATGCGGCCGTTCGGCAGCCACGCCCTGTCGATGCTGCCGGTGCAGGGGGCGGACGGGGTCTCCGGCGCGGTGCTGATCGAGGACGCGGCGGAGGCGAGGCGGGCGCGCAACTTCTCCCAGGCGGTGTCGAGCATCGTGGCACTGCGGATCGGCAGCCGCGAGCAGGCGGAGGAGAGTGCGGCCAGGCAGGACGCCGAGCCCGATCCGCGAGCGGGCGACGCGCCCTCCCGCGCGCCGGCCGCCGAGGGCGAGCAGGCGTTCAGCTCGCTGCTGACCCCGGATCGGCCCGGGCCGGACGATGGCGACCCGACCGGGTCCACCGCCAGCTGGTTTCCGGCGGTCGCGGCCATGATCATCCGTTTCGACGACGCGATCACGCTGGGGCGTCCCGACCCGTCCGGCACCACCGCGATCGCGGGCGAGATCGCGACCGCGATGCAGGCGATCGCGAACCGCCACGAGCTGCCCTACATGAAGCTGACCGGCCATCACCTGGTGGCGGCGGCGGGCTGCGTTCCGGATCCCGACCCCACCGCCGCGGTGCGTCTCGCCGATGCGGCACTCGCGGCGCGCGAGGCGTGCCTGTCGCTGCTGAGCCGGTCCGGCTACGACCCGGTGTTCCATATCGGACTCGATGTCGGGACGGCGCTGGGCTGCGTCTTGGGTGAGGCGCCGCGCCTGTTCAACCTGTGGGGCGACGTCGTGCGCAACGCCGAGATGATGGCGCACAGCGCCGGCGGCGGCGGCGCGATCCAGGTGAGCGAGAGCGCCTACGTGCGCCTGCGCCAGGACTTCCTGTTCCGCACCCGCGGTATGTTCTACCTGCCGCGCATCGGGCCGGCACGCACCTTCATCCTGGCGGGCCGCCGATGACCCGGTTCGCGCTGATGCTGGGCGCGATCGGCCGCACCGTGCGCGTCCGCGGCGGCTTCGCGCTCATGCTCGCCGCCAGCAGCTGGGGCGTGCTGCAGGTGGCGGTGCGGCCGCCGTCGTGGCGCCGCACGGTACGCCACGAATTCACCCTGGCCCTGCGACAGGCCACCGGCGGCGGCCTGCTCACCATCCTGGTGACCGCCTCGCTCACCGGCTTCGGCGTCGTCTACGAGGCGCTGTACTGGCTTGGCGTCGCCGGCGAGGCGCAGCTCACCGGCGGCGTCCTGGTCAGCGTCCTGATACGCGAACTGACGCCGCTGCTGGTCAGCCTGATCCTGCTCGGCCGCAGCGGCATGCTGTCCGCCACCGAGCTCGGCATGCTGCAGACCGGCGGCCAGGTCCGCACCATGCTGGCCAGCGGCATCGACCCTTTCCTGCTGCTGGTGCTGCCGCGCAGTCTCGCCTTCGCGCTCAGCGGCTTCACGCTGGGCATCCTGTTCGCCGCTAGCGCCCTGGTGGTCGGCTTCGTCGTCAGCAGCGCGATCGGCGGCGTGCAGGACAGCCTGTGGACCTTCCTCGACCAGGTGGTCTCGGCGATCACGGTGCGCGACTACATGCTGATCCCCGCCAAGCTCACCGTGATCGGCTTCCTGGTCGGATTGAGCTGCTGCCTGACCGGCCTCACCGCGGACGCCGAGGACGATCTCGCCAGCCTGATGCCGCGCGGCTTCGTGCACGGCATCCTGGTGATCATGATCGCCGACGTCCTGCTCACCCTCGCCGTGTAGCCGATGCCGCCGCCCGCGACCTCGGAGCGCGACCAGCCGGTGCTGGAGCTGCTGTCCGCCCTGCCAGCGTTCGAGGAGAGCGCGCTGCCGAACGTGCCGCTCGAGCTGCGGCTGGGACGCGGCGAGTGCGCCTTGATCGAGACCTACGATCCAGAGCGCGCGGCCGCCTTCGCCGACCTGTGCAGCGGCATGATCGCGCTGCGCGACGGGGCGGTGCGCTGCATGGGGTTCGACTGGAGCGAGCTCGGCTGGGAGCGGAGCTGCGCGTTGCGCGGCCGGATCGGCCGCATCCACGGCAAGGGCGCGTGGATCGGCATGCTGCGCACCCACGTCGACATCATGCTGCCGCAGCTGCATCACACCCGCGAGCCGGAGTTCGCGATCGTGCAGTCGGCCAACGCGCTGGCGGGTCGGCTCGGGCTACCGGGACTGCCGCTGGTGCGGCCGGACCGGCTGTCGGAGGGGGACCTGATCCGCGCCGCCTGCGTGCGCGCGTTCCTCGGCGAGCCGCGGCTGCTGCTGCTGGAGAACCCGTTCACCGCCGAGCATCCCGAGCTGATCGACCCGCTGCTCGACCTGCTGTCGCAGGCGCTGGACCGGGGTGCGGCGGCGATCTGCCTGCCTCGCGACGTGCCGCTGTGGCAGGCGCAGAACTTCCCTACCACGCATCGCCTGCATCTGCTGGAAGACGGGCTCAGCCCGAGACACGGCCGATGATGGCCCCCTCGCGGAGCGCGTGAATGCTGCAGGAACGCCGCCCCGACCGACCGCGCCGGCTGCTGCGTCTGCGCCACACCGACGAGTGGGTGGGAGCGCTGGTGGTGCTGGCGGGTGCGCTGTTCTTCGGCGCCATCTTCGAGGCCGGCGTGCTGCGTCGCTGGCTGCATCCGGACTCGCAGCTTCGTCTGGTGCTGCCGCAGAGCGGCTTCGGCGGCCTCACCCCGGGGGCGGACATCGACGTGCTGGGCACCCATGCCGGGCGGATCGACCGCATCGTGCTCAACCCCGACGGCGAGATGTACGCGCTCGCCACCATCGAGCGTCAGACCGATCCGTTCGTGCGGCGCGACAGCCACGCGAGCATCCGCCGCCGCTACGGCGTCGCCGGCGCCGCCTACGTCGACATCACGCGCGGCTCGGGCAAGATGCTGGACTGGGACTTCGCGGTGCTGACCGCCACCGTCGAGCCCAATCCCGCCGACACCATCACCACGACGCTGAACCAGGTCAAGGCGGAGCTGCTGCCGACGCTGGCGCATGCCCAGCACGCCATGACCACGCTCGACGCGATCATCACCGACATCAAGGCGGGACAGGGCTCGGCGGGACGGCTGCTCAGCGACGACACGCTGATCCGGCGCGCCGAGGAGGTGACGGCGACGCTCAAGGCGGACGTGGCCCAGCTCGCCCCGATCCTGGCCCGGGTGCCGCCGCTTCTGAACCAGTCGCACGCGGTGCTGGCGAACGCGCAGTCGGTCTCGGCGGACGCGGCGCGGGCGACGCCGCAGCTGCCGGCGATCGCGCGCAACGTCGCCGACAGCACCCAGAACCTGCCGGCGCTGCTGACCCAGACGCAGGCGACCGAGGTGCAGCTGGAGCAGCTGCTGGCGCAGCTGCGCGGCTCCTGGCTGCTCGGCGGCGGCGGCGCCCCCAAGCCCGATCCGCTTCGGCTGCCGCCGCAGCAGGTTCGCCCTTGAGGCGGTGCGGTCGCGCCGGCGGCGGGCGCACCATGCCGCCATGAGGCTTCATCCGATAG
>CAXTOC010000026.1:0-11498 GCA_964245725.1 uncultured Acetobacteraceae bacterium
GGCCCGGCGCGCAGGCGCGGGACGAACCGAGCGGCCGCGACCGGTGCCGGCTCGCCCGCCTCGACCGGCAGCGCCGCCTCGCGCCAGGCCCGAAGCCCGCCATCCAGCACCTGCACCCGGTCGTGCCCGAACAGGCCGAGCAGCCACCAGCCGCGCGCCGCACCCACCGGTCCGGACTGGTCGTAGAGCACCACGCGAGTCGCGTTGCCGACGCCGAGCGAGGCGATCAGCCGCGCGAACCTGCCCTGGCTCGGCACCATGTGCGGCAGCCCGCCGTCGGGATCGGAGAACGCCTCGACGTCGAAGCGACGGGCACCGGGGATGTGGGCCTCGAGGAAGCGCCGGGCGGGATCGAAATCCTCGCCCGGCAGCAGCACCGTCGCATCCAGCACCACCAGGTCGGGCGCGCCGAGGTGCGGATGAAGCTCGTGGGCGCTCAGCAACGGCGTCATGTCGGGGTCAGCTCATCCGGGGCGGTCGCGCCCGCCATCCGGGTCGCTGGCCCTCAACAGATCATTGCAGGGCGTGTCCCGCAAGCAGCTCGCGTACGCGACGCGCCGCCGCAGCCCCCTTCAGCGAGTCGCGCCACATCGTCTCGGCCACGCGCTGATGCGACGTCACCGCCTCGGGCGCGCCGGTGACCAGGGCCACGCCGCTCGCGTTGACGCAGCTCGCGTCGCTGCGGAACGGGTTGATCACCAGGGTGGCGCGGTCGCGCTGGCGCATCAGGGTGCAGTTGGTGGTGAGCTCGCCGCCGGGGATCAGGCTGAACTGCAGCCCCATCGGCTCGGTCTCGAGCATCGCGGCGATGCTCTCCACCTCGGCGGCCGCGATCTTGCGGCAGTAGGCGCGCAGGTTCGGGCTGAGCCGGACGTTCTCGGCCACGCCCTGCTCGAGGAAGCGCTGCAGCACCGGCTCGGAGATCATCGTGATCAGGTTGGGGCGGCGCATCTGGTAGGCCCGCTTGCGCGCGACCATGATGCCGAGCACCTGCTCGGACAGCGCCTTCACCGTCGGCGCCTCCGCGCCGGACTGCTCGGCGGTCTCGGCGAAGGTCTGCGCCAGCAGCCCGTCATAGCCCTCCGAGGTCACCAGGTAGCAGAGCGGCTCACCGACCTGCAGCACCTGATCGGCGGTCTCCTCGAGCTGACGCACGCGCTCGAAGAAGCCGATGGTGCGGCTGTAGTACTCGACGCCGATGCCGAGCAGGGAGAGCGGCGAGATCTTGAGCAGCTCGGCGAGGCGCTGCACCGTGTCGAGCTTGATGACCTCGCCCTTCTCGTAGCGGTAGAGGGCTGCACGCGACACGCCGAGCCGAGCCGCGATCTCCTCGGCGCGCATGCCGGATTCCAGCCTGTAGGCCCTCAATTGCTGACCGATCTCGTTCAGGCGCATCGTCTCTTCCTTGACTCGCCCGTAGGCGCGATGAAGCGTCGTCGAAAAAGCTGGATCGGGAGCCTCACGGCCTACGCTTACATCAATAAAACGTTAAACCAGCGGAATTGTCCATCGGCTTCACGGAATCGTTTTTATTCAAAACCCTCGTCGTGATGAAGAGGCTTGCCGAGCCGTCGGCACGGCGCCGTCTCGCCGCACCGAGGCGGCCTCGGCAGGACCGGACGGTTGCCGGCATCCAGAATCGGCGCGAAAGGAGCTCATGCCCGAGCGAATCATGATGGGTCTGCTGCTCGGTGGCGTCGCCACCGGCTGCATCATCGTCCTGTACCCGTTCTTTTCCGCACTGCTGTGGGCGGCGATCCTGACCTTCACCACCTGGCCCGTCTACCGTCATCTGCAGCAGCGCTCGGGCCGCTACACGGCGGCTGCGCTGATGATGCTCCTGACCGCGCTGCTGGTGGTTCTGCCGTTGGCGCTGGTGGCCTCGGCCGGGATCGAGGACGCGCCTGGGATCGTGCGGGCGATCGAGAACGCGCTGGCGACGCATCTGCCGGGGCCGCCGCGCTGGGTCGCCGGCACGCCGTTGATCGGGCGCCAGGTGGCGCAGACCTGGACCAAGTGGTCCGCCGACCTCTCCGCCGCCGGCGCCTTCGTCCAGCCCTACCTGGGCAGCATCGCGGCGCGTGCGCTGAACCTGCTGGTGCAGATCGCGAGCGGGCTGCTGCAGCTGGTGCTGGCGCTGTTCATCGCCTTCTTCTTCTGGATCGGCGGCGAGTCGCTGGGCGCGCACCTCACCGCCATCATCCGGCGCATCGCCGGCTCCTACGCCGATCGCCTGCTGGGGGTGACCGGCAGCACCGTGCGCGGCACCGTCTACGGCATCCTCGGCACCGCCATCGTGCAGGGCATCCTCACCGGGATCGGCTTCACCATCGCCCACGTGCCGAGCCCGGTGCTGTTCGGCGGCATCGCCGCGTTCTTCGCCGTGCTGCCGATCGGCGCACCCCTGGTGTGGGTACCGGCCGCCATCTGGCTCGCGCTGACGCACCACCTCGGCTGGGGCATCGTGCTCGGCGTCTACGGCGTGGTGGCGATCTCCGGTGCCGACCACGTCATCCGGCCGGTCTTCATCTCGCGCGGCGCGCAGCTGCCCTACCTGCTGACCGTGCTGGGCGTGCTCGGCGGCGTGCTGGCGTTCGGGGGCCTCGGGATCTTCCTCGGCCCGGTGCTGCTGGGCGTCGGCTACACGCTCGCGGTCGAGTTCGCCGCCGGCGGAGCGGCCGCGGAGGATGCCGCGGCGCAGGACGGTAGCGCGCAGGGCTCCGGGCAGGCTCCGGTGCCGCTGCTCGAGGACGTGGCGTGAGAGATGGAGCGTGAAGGTCGTCAGCTGGAACCTGCTGCGTCGCGTCGGCGCCTCCGTCGAAGACGTGATCCGGCTGATCGACAGCGAACGGCCCGACCTGATGCTGATGCAGGAGGCGACGCGCGAGATCGACCAGATCGTCGAGAGGATCGGCGGCCACTACGCGCGCTCGCCGCTGCCCGGGCGGATCCACGGCGTCGCCTGCTGGAGTCCCCGCCCGTTCCGCAGCCCGCCTTCGGTCTGGCCGCTGCAGCCGGGTGCCTTGATCCGCCGGGTCTGCCAGGTGATCGACTGCGGCGAGTTCTCGATCGCCAACGTGCATCTCTCGCACGGCCAGGTGCTCAACCGCCGCCAGCTCCGCCTGATCGCCGAGCGGCTGCCGGCGCGCGGCGCGGTGCTCGGCGACTACAACCTGGTCGGACCGGCGCTGCTTCCCGGCTTCCGCGACGTGGGACCGAGGGAGCCCACCCACCGCATGGCCGACATGGTGGGCGTCAGGCTCGACCGCTGCCTGGTGCGCGGCCTGCGGTGCCGCCACGCCGCGATCCTGCCGCACCGGCTGTCGGACCACCACCCCATCAAGGTCGAACTCGACCTCTGAGCCCTCTCACAGGTAGGGCAGCAGCAGGCGAGCCGCGGAGTCGCGGATCCGCACCGGGAAGGCGCGGGCGGCGACCTGGTCACCTTGGAACCGGGCGTGCCGCTGCGTCAGCATGAACGCGTCGAGCTCGCGTGCCAGCTCGCGGTCGTGCACCTCGACGTTGAGCTCGAAGTTCAGCCGCAGACTGCGCACGTCCTGGTTGGCGCTGCCGATCAGCGACCAGGCCCGGTCGACGACCATCAGCTTGGAGTGGTTGAAGGGCGGGTTGGAGAGCCAGATCCGCACCCCGGCATCGAGCAGCGGGATGTTGTTGGGGGTGCGCGCCCAGTCGACCAGCCGCTGGTTGCTCCGGCGCGGCAGCACCAGGTCGATCTCCACCCCGCGCATCGACGACATCGCCAGCACGGTCAGCAGCCGCTCGTCGGGCAGGAAATAGGGCGTCATGATGCGCACCGAGCGTCGCGCCAGCGCCACGCCCTGCATGATCACGAACTCTATCTTCTCCAGGTCGCTGTCCGGCCCGGAGGTGACGACGCGGCAGAACGCCTCGCCGGGCGGCGCATCGGCGGCGGCGTCCGCTCGCGGCCGGCCGTAGAACACGGACGGATCGAGCTCCTCGCCGCTGGTGAAGGACCAGTCCTTGGCGAACGCCTCGGCGAGCTGATCGACGATCGGGCCGGTCAGGCGGAAATGCGTGTCCGACACCGGGTGGCTCGGCCGGAACCGCAGCACGTTCTCGACGGCGATGTTCAGGCCGCCGGTGAAGCCGACCGCGCCGTCGACGACCAGGATCTTCTTGTGCGTGCGCAGGTTGAGGAACGGCATGCGCCAGGGGAGTGCGGAGTGCATGAAGCGCGCCACCGGCACGCCGGCCGTGCGCAGCCGACGGGCGACGCTGCAGCGGAAGTAGCCGCTGCCGATCCCGTCGACCAGGACCCGCACCGCGACGCCGCGCCCGTGCGCCGCCGCGATGGCGTCGACGAACCGGCCGCCGACCTGGTCGTCGTGGAACAGGTAGGAGCAGAGCAGCAGGCTGCGCTGCGCACCCTCGATCGCCTCGAGCATGACCGGGTAGGCGGTGTCGCCGTCATGCAGGCAGCGCACCCGGTTGCTGCCCAGCAGCGATCGTCCGGTCAGACGCGCGACCGCGCCGACCAGCGGCGCCAGGTGGCCGTCCAGCGCCGGCGTCTCCGCCTCCATGCCGCGCCGGCTCGACCACGGCCTGGCCTCGCTGAGCCGCTTCGCCAGCCGGCGCACCCGGTTGATGCCGAGGGTGACGTAGAGGAAGGCGCCGATGAGGGGTGCGAGCCAGGTCAGGCCGATCCAGCCGATCGCGGCACCGGTGTCGCGCTTGGTGCGCAGCACGTGCAGCGTCACCAGCGCCGCCAGCAGGATGCGCAGCGGCGCCAGCAGGTCGGACGTCAGCAGCGCCAGGGGATGCATCGGCGAGCGGCCGCGCTCAGGCCGGCAGGAAGCGGTAAACGGTTTGGTAGGCAATCGCCGGCATGCTGCGCGGCGCAGCGGAGGAAGGCGCCATCATGTCCATCGTGCGACGATGCCGCGCCGGCGGCGATCCCGCCACAGCGTTGCCTGATCCGGCGGGCGCATCGCCGCCCGCTGTGGCCAGACGGTCACGCGGCACCGCGTCGCAGGCCCGTGGCGTGTTCGCCGAGGGCCGGGTCTGCCGCGCGCTCGAAGCGGATGGCTGGACGGTGCTGCTGCGCCGGGCCCGCACCGCCTGCGGCGAGATCGACATCGTGGCGGAACGGCCCCGGACCGAGCAGGCGGCCGCGCTGATCGCCTTCATCGAGGTCAAGTCGCGCCGCGTCTTCGGCGCTGCCGCCCACGCCGTGACCCAGCGGCAGCGGCAGCGGCTGATCGGTGCGGCCGAGATCCTGCTGCAGCGTCATCCGCACTGGAGCGGATCGGATCTGCGCTTCGACCTGGTCCTGCTCGACGGCGCCGGACGCATGCGGCGCGTGGCCGACGCCTTCAGGCTCGGCGATCCGCCGTGATGCGCCGCCGGCTCGTCACCACCATCTTGTCGAAAAGGCCGATGTCCGCTGAGAACCAGACGTCCGGCGGATCTTTGGTTCGCGACCTTAGCGACGGGCGAAGTGCACGCCGATGCGTCGACGAGAAGCCGAGCCGGCATGACTCGCGCGGCTGACATAGCCCGGGCGATGCACCCGGCGGAACGCCACCACCGGCCGGTAGATCGGACGTGGCGTGGCGGTCAGCGAGTCCAGGGTCAGCTTTGCCGCCTCGGCGTCGGTCACCACGTGCTGGGCGTGTGCCTGCAGCGGCAGAGCGGCGCAGCCGAGAAGGGCGGTCATCAGAGCGGCACGTAGCGACACGGCAGGCCCCCGGCGGTTCCGCCACAAGCACTACGACGGGCCGCGCCGGGAGGTAAAGCTTTTCGATCACACCGCACTTGACGCCGGCGCCGGCTGGATGCCGTGCTGGGCGAGCAGGCTCTCGAGCTCGCCGGACTGATACATCTCGGTAACGATGTCGCAGCCGCCGACCAGCTCGCCCCGGACGTAGAGCTGCGGGATCGTCGGCCAGTTGGAGAACGCCTTGATGCCGTCGCGCAGCTCGGGGTCCTCCAGCACGTTGGCAGTCTGGAACGGCACGTTCATGTGCGACAGGATCTGCACCACCCGGGCGGAGAAGCCGCACTGCGGGAACATGGCGTTGCCCTTCATGTAGAGCATCACCGGATTGGTCTCGATCTCGCCGCGTATGCGCGCGAACACGGTCTCGGTCATGGCAAGGCTCCTCGTTTGGGTCTCAGGGTATGTTGGTCTGCAGGGCCAGGGCGTGCAGCGCGCCACCCATGTGGCCCTGCAGCGCCGCGTAGACCATCTGGTGCTGCTGCAGCCGTGAGCGGCCGCGGAACGACTCGCTGACCACCTTGCAGGCGTAGTGGTCGCCGTCGCCGGCCAGATCCTCGATGGTCACGATGGCGTCCGGCAGCGCCGACCGGATCATGGTCTCGATGTCGCCGGCGGCCATCGGCATGGGCTCTGTTCCCTAGCGGTCCATGAGGTCGGGAAAGAAGCGACGATGCGCGTTTTCCAGACGAGCGATCGATATTGTGGCGCCGCTGGGCAAAGTCAAACCCGCCTCTCCGCCGGGCCTGGCCGCGCGGCCGAGCCTGCGCGCGGCGATCCCGGCAGCCTCCGCCGCCCTGAGCAGCGCCGTCCCGTCCGCCACCGCCAGCACGTAGCGCGACTGGTCCTCGGCGAACCAGTAGGCGTGCGGCGGCATGCCGGACTGCGGCACGTCCAGGGTGCAGCCCACGCCGCCCGCCATGACCATCTCGGCGATCGCCACCAGCAGGCCGCCGTCGGAGACGTCGTGGCAGGCGGCGACGCGGTGCGACGCGATCTGCGCGCGCACGAAATCGCCGTGGCGTCGCTCCGCCTGCAGGTCGAGCGGCGGCGGCGGCCCGTCCTCGCGGCCGAGGATCTCGCGCAACCACAGCGTCTGGCCGAGATGGCCGCGGGTGGCGCCGATCAGCACCAGCTCGAGATCGGGCGCCAGCGACAGGCCGACCGCATCCGACACGTCGTCGAGCACGCCGAGACCGCCGATCGCGGGCGTCGGCAGGATCGCGACCGAGCTGCCGTCCGGCTGCCGGGTCTCGTTGTAGAGCGACACGTTGCCGCTCACCACCGGGAAATCCAGCGCCAGGCAGGCGTCGCGCATGCCGGCGATCGCGTCGGCGAACTGGCCCATCACCTCCGGCCGCTCGGGGTTGCCGAAATTGAGGTTATCAGTGATCGCCAGTGGCCGCGCGCCGGTCGCGGTCAGGTTGCGCCAGGCCTCGGCCACCGCCTGCGCCCCACCCAGGCGGGCGTCGGCGGCGACGTAGCGCGGCGTGCAGTCGGTGGTCAGCGCCAGCCCGATCGTCGTGTCCTCGACGCGCACGACGGCGGCGTCCGCCGCACCCGGCCGACGCACCGTCTGGCCTCCGACGGTGCTGTCGTACTGATCCCACACCCAGGCGCGCGAGGCGAGATCGGGGGAGCCCACCAGGTGGATCAGCGCGGTCTCGATGCCGACCGGGTCGGGCACCGCACCGAGCGGCGCCGGCACCGGGGTGGGCGCGGTCGGGCGGTGATACAGCGGCGCCTGCTCGGCCAGCGGACCGAGCGGGATGTCGGCCTCGACGCGTCCCCGGTGCCGCACGACGATGCGGCCGGTATCGGTGAGGCGGCCGACGACCGCGAAATCGAGCTCCCACTTCTCGAAGATCGCGCGCGCCTGCTCGGTGCGCTCCGGGCGCAGCACCATCAGCATGCGCTCCTGGCTCTCGGACAGCATCATCTCGTAGGCGCTCATGCCGCGCTCGCGCTGCGGCACGCGGTCGAGCTCCAGTTCGATGCCGACCTCGCCCTTGCTCGCCATCTCCACCGACGAGGAGGTGAGGCCGGCCGCCCCCATGTCCTGGATCGCGACGATCGCGTCGGTGGCCATCAGCTCCAGGCAGGCCTCGATCAGCAGCTTCTCGGTGAACGGATCGCCGACCTGCACCGTGGGACGCTTCGTCTCGGCGTCGGCCGCGAACGCCGCCGACGCCATCGTGGCGCCGTGGATGCCGTCGCGGCCGGTCGGCGAGCCGACATAGACCACCGGGTTGCCGATGCCGGCGGCGGCCGAGAGGAAGATGCGGTCCTGGCGCGCGACGCCAACCGTCATCGCGTTCACCAGCGGATTGCCGTCGTAGCGGGAGTGGAAGTTGATCTCGCCGCCCACCGTCGGTACGCCGACGCAGTTGCCGTAGCCGCCGATGCCGCGCACCACCCCGTCGACGATCCGCCGCGTGGCGGGATTTGCCGGATCGCCGAAGCGCAGCGCGTTGAGATTGGCGACCGGCCGCGCCCCCATGGTGAACACGTCGCGCAGGATGCCGCCGACCCCGGTGGCGGCGCCCTGGTACGGCTCGATGAAGGAGGGGTGGTTGTGGCTCTCCATCTTGAAGATGGCGGCGAGACCCTGGCCGATATCGACCACGCCGGCATTCTCTCCCGGGCCATGGATCACCCAGGGTGCGGAGGTCGGCAGAGTGCGCAGCCAGGCACGGGAGGACTTGTAGGAGCAGTGCTCCGACCACATCACCGAGAAGATGCCGAGCTCGGTCAGGCTCGGCGTACGCGCCATGATCGACAGCACCCGCGCATATTCCTCCGCCGTGAGGCCGAAGCCACGCGCCAGCGCCTCGTCGACGACGCTCATGCCGCCAGCGCCTCGACCAGCCCGTCGAACAACGGACGGCCGTCGACGCCGCCGGTCAGCGGATCGACGTGATCCTCCGCATGCGGCATCAGCCCGAGTACACGCAGGTTATCGCTGAACACGCCGGCGATGCCGCGCGCGCTGCCGTTCGGGTTGCTCTGCGCGTCGACGCGGCCTCGGGGGTCGGCGTAGCGGAACGCCACCCGCCCCTCGCCTTCCAGCCGGTCGAGCACCGCCGCGTCCGCGACGTAGTTGCCATCGCCATGCGCGAGCGGCGCGCGGAACACCGCACCCGCCCGCCAGTGCCGGGTGAAGGCGGTGTCGGCACGCTCCACCCGCAGGTGGCAATCATGCGACAGGAAGCGCAGGCCGGCGTTGCGCAGCAGCGCGCCCGGAAGCAGGCCGGCCTCGGTGAGGATCTGGAAGCCGTTGCAGACGCCGAGCACGTGGCCGCCGGCGGCGGCGAAGTCGCGCACCGCGGCCATGATCGGCGAGTGCGCCGCCATCGCGCCGCAGCGCAGGTAGTCGCCGTGGCTGAAGCCGCCCGGCAGCACCAGCAGATCGAGCGGGGGCAGCACGCTGTCGCGGTGCCAGAGCATGCGCGGCGACCTGCCCGTGACCATACGCAGCGCGATCGCCATGTCGCGCTCCCGGTTGGTACCCGGGAACAGCACGATGCCGGCGCGCATCAGCTCATGCCCTCGTGTCCCGAACCAGAGGTCCACGGCGCTTCTGGGTCTCAGTGGACACTAGCCTTGTCGACAAGATAGTGGCCTGCTCATCTGCGGACTTTGCAGCCGACTCTCGCAGGCAGGACACTAGCCGGGTCCGCCAGGCTTGGCGCCGCCGCACGGGAAGGAATCGTGCAGCGCGGTGTAGACGACCTCGCCCACCTGATCGCGCAGTCGCTCCCTGTGGCCACCGATCCAGGAGATCACCATGCCGCGCATGGCGGCACCGGACGCAGTCCGCGGCACGCAGATCCCCGTCTTGTCCTGCGCCGCACCGAGTTTCTGCATCAGCGCGAAGCTGTCCGCCATGCCGGTGATGTAGGCGTCGCAGATCTGCTGGCCGCCGTTGCGTGGGCTGTCGCAGAACTGCACGAACCGGCCCGCCTGCATCGGCGAGACGCGCTGCGCCCGGGCAGGCCCGGCGAGCGACAGCGACAGAGCGCACCCAGCCACGGCCAGAACCGTCATCCTGCGTGACATCACACCACCTCGACGCTGTAGGTTTCGATCACGGCGTTGGCGAGCAGCCGCTGCGCCATCGCCTCGCCGTGCGCCCGCGCCGCCTGCGGGTCGCCCTGGCCCATCTCGATCTCGATCACGCGGCCGGCGCGCACCTCGCCGAGCTCGCCGAAGCCGAGCACGCGCAGCGCATGGCCGATCGCCCGGCCCTGCGGATCGAGCACGCCGTCCTTGAGCATGACCGTGACGCGAAGCTTCACGGGACCGCCCTCACCGCCTCGGCGTCACTGCATGACCTCCGGACCCTTCATGTCGTTGTTGCCGGCCTCGGGCAGGATGCCGAGCCGCTTGGCCACCTCCTGGTACGCCTCCTCGACCCGGCCGAGGTCGCGGCGGAAGCGGTCCTTGTCGAGCTTCTCGCTGGTCTTGCTGTCCCACAGGCGGCAGTTGTCGGGGCTGATCTCGTCGGCGAGCACCAGGCGCATGTCCTCGTTCTCCCACAGCCGGCCGAACTCGAGCTTGAAGTCGACCAGGGTGATGCCGACGCCGAGGAACAGGCCGGAGAGGAAGTCGTTGATGCGCAGGGCGAGTGCGACCATGTCGTCCATGTCGGCGGTCGAGGCCCAGCCGAACGCGGTGATGTGCTCCTCGGCCACCATCGGGTCGGACAGCGCGTCGTTCTTGTAGTAGTACTCGATGATCGAGCGCGGCAGGCGGGTGCCCTCGGGGATGCCGAGCCGCTTGGACAGGCTGCCGGCGGCGACGTTGCGCACCACCACCTCCAGCGGCACGATCTCGACCTCGCGTATCAGCTGCTCGCGCATGTTCAGACGCCGGACGAAGTGCGTCGGCACGCCGATCTCGTGAAGCCGTAGCATCAGGTGCTCGCTGATGCGGTTGTTCAGCACGCCCTTGCCGGTGATGACACCCTTCTTGGCGCCGTTGCCCGCGGTGGCGTCGTCCTTGAAGTACTGCACCAGGGTGCCCGGCTCCGGGCCCTCGAACAGGATCTTGGCTTTGCCCTCGTAGAGCTGTCGGCGGCGGGCCATTCTCTTCCTTCATGCGAAGCCGGCGCCGGCGCCGGCGCGCGCGGCGGGGTATAGCACCACCGTCAGCTGAAGGCGACGGACTCGAACGGCGCGCGGTCCGGCGGCCCGGCGGCGAACAGCCAGTTCGGAGCGGCATCCTGGTCGCGGGAGACCCCGAGCAGCGACGAGTTGCTGGTGCCGAAGCCGCTGCGCGGCGGGATGTTGAGCTCGCTTCCGGCGGGCAGGGAGCGGTCGGACAGCAGCCCGATCCAGCTCTTCCAGTCCGGCGGCTCAGGGGTCGGCGCCGCCTCGAACCGCGGCAGGTGGCGGGCGATGCGCGGGATCTTCATGTCGTCGGGGCCAGCGGTGGCGATCATGTGCATGCCGGGCTGCAGCGGCATGACCTCGGCGTGGCCGTAGCCGAGGCCGCAGATGTAGAAGGCCTTCTGCCGGTCCGCGACCACCATGTTGAACGAGCGGAAGCTGCCGGCGTCGAGTGCAGCGATCGCCGCGGCGGCGCCCTCGGCGCTGTCGTGAGCGAGTGCGACCAGCGGCAGGTCACCGCGGGTACGCTTGCCCGGCGCCGGTCCGAGGCTGCCCACCCGGTTCAGGACCGCGGCGGCGACGCCGCAGTCGTTGACGGCGAGCCAGCTGCCGCCGCCGAGCCCGTCGCG
>CAXTOC010000026.1:11508-16679 GCA_964245725.1 uncultured Acetobacteraceae bacterium
CCGCCGACGATGTTCGGCTGCTCCGGCCAGTGTCGGCCCGGCGCCTGCCAGGGCCGGTCGAGCCGCTCGTCGCGGTTGGCGGCGATCAGGAGCGGCCAGGGCCGGCCGGGATCATTGGATACGATGACGGTGCACACGGCAGACCTTATATGGAGTGCGACGGCCACAAGATAGGTCGGGCGCCGTCGTCGTGAAGTTTTTGCGGCAGCGCGTCATCTCGCCCGCGCGGCAGCGCGTCATGTCGCGGACGTGCTGGGATTGGCCGGGCGCCGCGGGCCTGGCTCGCCGAACGCGCGCCGGAAGCTCTGATCGAGCGCCAGCAGGTGCCGCGCCGGATCCATCGCCCGGTCCAGCACCGACGCCGGTATCCGGCCGGCGATCTCGGGATCGGCGTCCAGATGATCCCGAAAGCCGCGCCCGTCCGGCCGATCCAGCCCGCTCCAGGTGGCCATCGCGTTGCGCTGCACGATCCGGTAGGCGTCCTCGCGCAGGATCCCCGAGCGGGTCAGCGCCAGCAGCACCTCGCCGCTATGCACCACCCCGCCGAGGCTCTCGAGGTTGGCCAGCATGCGCTCGGGGTGGATCACCAGGCGCTCGATCATGCCGGCGAGCCGGGACAGCGCGAAGTCGAGTGCGATGGTCGCGTCGGGCGCGATGTTGCGCTCCACCGCGGAGTGGCTGATGTCGCGCTCGTGCCAAAGCGCCACGTTCTCCAGCGCCGGCACCGCGTAGCTGCGCACCAGCCGGGCGAGGCCGGTCAGGTTCTCGCTCAGCACCGGGTTGCGCTTGTGCGGCATCGCCGACGAGCCCTTCTGCCCGGGGTGGAAGAACTCCTCCGCCTCGCGCACCTCTGAGCGCTGCAGGTGGCGCACCTCGACCGCGAGCCGCTCGATGCCGCTCGCCACCACCGCGAGCGCGCAGAAGAAGGCGGCGTGCCGGTCGCGCGGGATCACCTGCGTGGAGACCGGTTCCGGCTGCAGCCCGAGGCGCTCGGCCACGAACGCCTCCACCTCCGGCGTCACGTGGGCGAAGGTGCCGACCGCACCCGAGATGGCGCAGCTGGCGATCTCGGCTCGCGCCGTGACCAGCCGCGCCCGGTCGCGCGCGAACTCGGCGTGGTGCCCCGCGAGCTTCAGCCCGAAGCTGGTCGGCTCGGCGTGGATCGCGTGGCTGCGTCCGATGGTCAGGGTGAACTTGTGCTCGAAGGCGCGACGCCGCAGCGCCGACAGCACCGCGTCGAGCTGGCCGATCAGCAGGTCGGTGGCCTGGCTCAGCTGCACCGCGAGGCAGGTGTCGAGCACGTCGCTGCTGGTCATGCCGAGATGCACGAAGCGGCTCTCCGGGCCGATCTTCTCGGCGAGCCAGGTGAGGAAGGCGATCACGTCGTGCCGCGTCTCCAGCTCGATCGCATCGATCCGCGCCAGGTCTGCCCCGCAGAACGCGGCCAGCGCCGCGTCGCCCCTCAGGCGTATCGCGCGCGCCGCCTCGGCCGGCACGTCGCCCGCGCGCGACATCGCCTCGGCCGCCAGCGCCTCGATCTCGAACCAGATCCGGTAGCGGTTCTCGGGCGCCCAGATGGCGGCCATGGCGGGACGCGTGTAGCGCGGGATCATGCGGCACCTTCCGGCATGCGGCCGCCGGCCGGAGGTTGGCCAGCGGCGCGGTGCTGCTCTAGAGCATCGCGAGGGCGCTGTCGCAAGCCCGCCGCACGGAGTGCCCATGCCGATCCCTCCACACCTCGGCGCCCAGCTGATCGAACTCGCGCAGGTGCTGCTGATCGACCTCACCCTGGCCGGCGACAACGCCGTCGTCGTGGGCCTCGCGGTGATCAACCTGCCGCGCCGGGAGAGGCGCATCGCCATCCTGTTCGGCATCATCGCCGCGACCGTGATCCGCGTGGCGCTGGCGACGGTGGCGCTGCGGCTGCTGGCGATCATCGGCCTGACGCTGGCCGGCGGACTGCTGCTGCTCTGGGTGTGCTGGCGCATGTATCGCGAGCTGCGCGGCCAGCGGCAGCGCCTCGAGGAGGACGAGGCGCTGGGCCTGGAGAAGCGCGCGGGACCGGGGGACATGCGCCGGGCGGTGATCCGAATCGTGCTCGCCGACCTGTCGATGAGCCTGGACAACATCCTCGCCGTCGCCGGCGCCGCCGGCCAGCACCTGTGGGTGCTGGTCACCGGGCTGGTGTTCTCGGTGCTGCTGATGGGGGTCGCCGCCTCGCTGGTGGCGCGGCTGCTGGAGCGCTACCGGTGGATCGCCTGGCTCGGCCTGCTGGTGGTGCTGGTCGTGTCCGTCGAGCTGATCGCCCGCGGCACCCACCAGGTGCTGACCGATCCCAGGGTCACGGGCACGGCTCGCCCCTAGCAGGCTGCTGAAGCAAGCCAAGGGCTCCGCCCTTGGCCCGCTGGGGCCGCAGGCCCCAGACCCCAGTTTGCTGAGACGGTGCTTGAAGGCTCGCCTTTGATGGGGTCGAGAGGCAAAGCCCCTTGCTCTGCCTTCATCTCGCTGTCGTCGATGCTTCATGACTTTTCTAGCAACCTGCAGGAGACATGAGCTCCCTCGCCTGTCAATCATGTCGATATCGAAAGAGACACGTCAGGACTCGCCGCTTCGCCACGGGCAAGGAGGAAACCATGAAGGCCGACCTTCTCGACGTGTTAGCGGTCCGGGCGAACGCGCTTCGCTGGAGGCAGCCGGAGACCGTCGCGAAGCACTGGGTGGAGCACATGCTGGACAGCGGCGTGCGGCTGCACCTGGTCGAGGTGCAATACGGCGAGCGGCCGTTCCTCCACGCCGACATCGCGCACGTGAACCATGCCGGGCTGCGCGCGCGGACCTGTGCTGGTCGAAGGAGAACGCGCTGAACATCGGCATCTCGCGGGCGCCGGACGCGCGCTACATCGCGACCTCGGACAGCGACGTGTTCCACCGCCGCCCCTCCTTGGCGATGGAGACGGTGCAGGCGTTGCAGCACCACGAGGTGGTGCAGCCCTGGTCGGACGCCTATGACCTCGGGCCGCACGACGAACACATCCAGCACCACGTCTCGTTCTGCCGGCGGCCCGTATGCCTATCCGCACTCGGGGTATATCTGGGCCTGGACCCGGCAGGCGGTGGACTAGCTGGGCAGCCTGTTCGAGGTCGGCGGCATGGGGTCGGGCGACCACCACATGGCGCTGGCCGGCCAGGGCGCGGCCTCGCTGCCCGGCGGCTGCTCCGCCGCCTATCGCGACCACGTGCTGCGCTGGCAGGCGCGGGCGCGGGCGCGCATCGACGGCAAGAGCGGCTTCGTCCCCGGCACCATGAGCATCGCTTCCACGGCTGCAGGGAGGACCGCGGCGACCCGAGCCGCTGGGAGATGTTCATCCGCCAGAGCTTCGACCCGGAGACCGACCGCAAGCGCAACACGCACGGGGTGTTCGAGTGGACCGGCAACAAGCCGGAGCTGCGGCGAGAGTTCGACCTCTACCTGCGCAGCCGCGACGAGGACGTCAACGCCCTCTGAGCCGCTTGAGCAAGATCATTGTTCTAGCGACTGATTCACGTCTCAGGCTGATCCAGCCCGAGACGACAGGCGCTAGCTCACTCGCCGATCGCGGCCGCCCCGGGATGGCGGCGATCGATGCCTCCGAACACGCGGTCGCCGTCGGTCGCGGACGCGCCGAGCGACGGGCCGCCGACCAGGATGCCCTGGGCGGAGCCCCACGGCTCGTGCTGCTTGAACAGGTAGCCCTCGCTGGTCAGCGTCCTGAGCGTGTCCTCGGACAGCGCGCCCGGCTCGACCCACACCGTCTGCGGCGTCCACTGCTCGTGGATGCGCCCGTCATCGATCGCCTGCTGGATGGTGCGGCCGTAATCCACCACGCCGAGGATCGCCGACAGGGTGATGGTCGGGATCAGCGAGCCGCCGGGCGAGCCGATCACCATCACCGCGCGGCCGTGCCGGGACAGGATGGTGGGCGACATCGAGGAGAGCGGCGTCTTGCCGGGCTGCACCGCGTTGGCGGCGCTGCCGACGATGCCGAACATGTTGGGCACACCCGCCTTGGTGGCGAAATCGTCCATCTCGTCGTTCAGCGTGATGCCGGTGCCGGGAGCCACGACCTGCGCGCCGAACCAGCCGTTCAGCGTGTAGGTGACCGCGACCGCGCGGCCCTGGCGGTCGATGATCGAGTAGTGCGTGGTCTCCTGCTTCTCTTCCAGCGGCGGCACCAGCGAGGCCGAGGAGACCGCGTGATCCGAGGGCGTCGCGTGGCGCACGGCCGCGGCGTAGGCGGGATCGATCAGCCGCGCCACCGGATCGTGGACGAAGGCGGGATCGCCCAGCCCCTGGCGGTCGGCGTAGGCGCGGCGCATCGCCTCGATCTCGTGCTGGATCGCGGCCGTGCTGTGGAAGCCCAGGCGCCGCATGTCGTAGCCGGACAGGATGTTGAGGATCTCGCACAGCGCCACGCCGCCGCCGGAGGGCGGTGGTGCCGTATCCACGTGCAGGCCGCGGTAGCTGCACGACAGCGTGGGCATGTTGCGCACCCTGTAGGCGGCGAAGTCGCGCGCGGCCAGGATGCCGCCGCCCTGGCGGCTGGCGGCCACGATCGCGCGCGCGATCGGCCCGTCATAGAACGCCGCCGCGCCGTGCCGGCTGATCGCCTGCAGGCTGTTCGCGAGGTCTGTCTGCACCAGGCGGTCGCCGACCTGCAGCGGCGTGCCGTCCGGGCGCAGGAAGATGCGCGACGAGGCGGGATCGGCCCTGAAGCCGTCGGTGCTGGTGTGCAGGAGCGCGGCGTCGTCCTCGGCGAGCACGAAGCCGTCTCGGGCGAGCGCGATCGCCGGCGCCATCACCCGGGCGCGCGGCAGGCTGCCGTAGGCGCGCAGCGCGGCCTCCATGCCGGCCACCGTGCCCGGCACGCCGACCGCCTTCCAGCCGTGCAGCGACAGTCCGTGCACGACGTGGCCGTGCCCGTCCTGGAACATCGCCTCGGTGGCGGCGAGCGGGGCGTGCTCGCGGAAATCGATGAACACGGCGTGGCCGTCCGGCTGCAGCAGCGTCATGAAGCCGCCGCCGCCGATGTTGCCGGCGGCCGGATACACCACCGCCAAGGCGTAGCCGACCGCGACTGCGGCATCCACCGCGTTGCCGCCGTCGGCCAGGATCCGGGCACCCACGGCGGAAG
>CAXTOC010000027.1:0-16530 GCA_964245725.1 uncultured Acetobacteraceae bacterium
GGCTGCGCAGCACCCGGTCGACCAGCCAGGACGGTGCCTCGGCGTCAGGCGGGATCTGCGCCAGCGCGATCTCCTGCTCGGCCACGGCGTCCTGCCGCGTCTCGTCGAGGCGCGGGTGCCGGCCGGCCGGGCCGATGAGACCCGCGAACAGGTAGGACAGGCTCGGGTGGTTGTGCCAGAAGCCGAGCAGCGACTTGAGCAGGTCCGGCCGGCGCAGGAACGGCGACTGCGACGGGTTGGCAGCGCCGATCACCAGGTGGCTGCCGCCGCTGCCCACGTGACGGCCGTCGAGCATGAACTTCTCGGCGGCCAGACCGGCACGCTGCGCCGCCTCGTAGAGCTCGCGCGTGCGCTGCACCTGCTGGCTCCAGCTCGCCGACGGGGGGACGCGGACCTCGAGCACCCCCGGTGCCGACGTCACCGAGACGCTGCGCAGGCGCGGGTCGCGTGGCGGCGCCTCGCCCTCCAGGAAGATCCTGCGGCCGGTCTCAACCGAAGCGGCCTCGACCGCGGCGACCAGGTCGAGCCAGTCCTGCACCGTGTTGATCGGCGGCAGCACGACGTGCAGCAGGCCGCGGCGGGACTGCACGACCGGGAGGGTGCCCGCGACGCCGGCCGGATCCTGCGCACGCCCCGCGACGGGACCCTGCCGCGAGCGGATCGTGACGGCCTTGGCGAAGTGCAACGCATCCGCGTCGGTCGCGTCGTCCTCGTCCTCGTCCGAGGCGAGCAGCGCCGGATCTCGCCAGACCGGCACCCCGTCCTCACGCCAGTGCGCCCGCAGCGTCCAGCGCGGCAGCGGCTCGCCGAGCTCGTGACTGCCCACGGTGCCGTGCAGCACCGCCCCCTGTCCCCACAGCGCCGCCAGCCGGCGGATCAGCCGGCCGGCCAGCCGGCGCTCGGTCGGGCCGAACGTGGCGCCGTTCCACGCCTCGGCGTCCGGCTCGCCGGCGGCAACGAAACTGGACCTGCCGCCCATGGTCAGCCGCACGTCGGCGGCAGTCAGCATCCGGTCGACCGTCTCGCCGCATCGCACGATCGCCTGCCAGGCAGCATCGTTGTATGGCGCCGTGCTGCGCGGCGTCTCGACGATGCGGGTCATGCTCACGGCGAAGTCGAACTGCGTCTCGCACGGGCCGACCAGCCCGCTGATCGCGGCGGCGGAAGGCGGGTCCGGCCTCGCCGCGAGGGGGATGTGGCCCTCGCCGGCGAGCAGGCCGGAGGTGGCGTCGAAGCCGATCCAGCCGGCGCCGGGAAGGTAGATCTCGGCCCAGGCATGCAGGGCGGCCGAATCGGCGGGAGCGACCTGGGGCCCGTCATCCCGGTTATCGGGATCTGATCCGAGCTGGATCAGGTAGCCGGAGACGAACCGCGCGGCGAAGCCGAGATGACGCGCCAGCTGGACCAGCAGCCAGGCAAAGTCGCGGCACGAGCCTCTCGCCTGGGCCAGCGTCTCCTCGGGGCTCCATACGCCGGGCTCGGGGCGCACGACATATCCGACACGGTCGCGCAGCCCCGCGTTCAGCGCCACCAGCATCGGCACGGTGGGCTGGGGCTCGCGCGGCACGTCTGCCAGCAGGCCGCGCATCAGCGGGCCAGCCGGCAACGCCGTGCGGAACGCCGGCAGCTCGGCCTGCAGCACCGCGTCGTAGGCGAACGGCCAGCGCTCGGCCTCCGCCTCGAGGAAGAAATCGAACGGGTTGATGGTCGCCATGTCGGCCAGGAGGTCGACGGTCACCTCGAACCGCGTGACCCGGTCGGGAAACAGCACACGGGCGAGGAAATTGCCCTGCGGATCCTGCTGCCAGTTCAGGAAGTGGCCGTCCGGCTCGATCTTCAGCGCGTAATATGGGATCGGCGTGCGGGTATGCGGAGCCGGCCGCAGGCGGATGATCTGCGGACCGAGGACGACAGGACGGTCGTAGCGGTAGGAGGTGCGATGGGTGAGGGCAACCTGGAGGGTCACGCGGCGGCGGATCTCCCGGAACGCAGGAACCCGCCCCCGGACCGGCGGGCCTCGGCGACGCGCTGTGGCTTACGCCTGCAGGCCGTCCTCGAAGTCCGGAGCGGCCGGACGCGGCCCGCTATCCAGTCCCTTGGCCGAGACGTCACGGTCGATCAGCTCGATCACCGCCATGTCGGCCGCGTCGCCGTGGCGCATGCCGGCGCGCAGCACACGGGTGTAGCCGCCGGCACGGCTGCGGTAGCGCTCGGCGATGGTGGAGAACAGCTTGGTCACGATCACGTCGTCGCGCAGCTGCGCGTAGGCCTGGCGGCGCGCGTGCAGGCCGCCGCGCTTGCCCAGCGTGATCAGCTTCTCGGCGACCGGCCGCAGCTCCTTCGCCTTGGGCAGGGTGGTGGTGATCTGCTCATGCTTGATGAGCGCCACCGCCATGTTGCGGAACATCGCGAGGCGATGGGACGATGTGACGCCGAGCTTACGGCCGGCAACCCCATGACGCATGGTTCAGGCTTCCTGTGGTCTTGCTTCGATCAGCCCGGCGGGCCGCGGGGTCAGAACGGCTCGTCGAGCCTTTTCGCGAGGTCTTCGATGTTCTCGGGAGGCCAAGTGGGCACGTTCATGCCGAGCGACAGCCCCATGGAGGTGAGCACCTCCTTGATCTCGTTGAGCGACTTGCGGCCGAAGTTCGGCGTACGCAGCATCTCCTGCTCGGTCTTCTGCACCAGGTCGCCGATATAGACGATGTTGTCGTTCTTCAGGCAGTTCGCCGAGCGTACCGAAAGCTCCAGTTCGTCGACCTTGCGCAGCAGGTTGCGGTTGAACGGCAGGTCGTCCTGCGGCTCCTCCGGACGCACCGGGCGCGGCTCGTCGAAGTTGATGAACAGCTGCAGCTGGTCCTGCAGGATGCGGGCGGCGAGCGCGACCGCGTCCTCCGGACTGACCGCGCCGTTGGTCTCCACGGTCAGAAGCAGCTTGTCGTAGTCGGTGACCTGACCGACACGCGTCGGTTCCACCTTGTACGAGACCCGACGCACCGGCGAGTAGATCGCATCGATCGGGATCAGCCCGATCGGCGCGTCCTCCGGGCGGTTGGCGGCAGCCGGGACGTAGCCCTTGCCGAGATTGACGGTGAACTCCATGCCCAGCTTGATGCCATCATCGAGGGTGCAGATCACCAGGTCCGGGTTCATCACCTCGATGTCGTGACCGACCTGGATCTGGCTCGCGCGCACCTCTCCCGGACCGGTCGCGGTGAGCACCATCCGCTTGGGCCCCTCGCCGTGCATGCGCAGGGCGAGCTGCTTGATGTTGAGCACGATGTCGGTGACGTCCTCGCGCACGCCGGCGATCGAGGAGAACTCGTGCAGCACGCCGTCGATCTGCAGCGCCGTCACCGCCGCGCCCTGCAGCGAGGACAGCAGGATGCGCCGGATCGCATTGCCGAGCGTCATGCCGAAGCCGCGCTCCAGCGGCTCCGCGACCACGGTCGCGGTGCGCGCGGGCTCGGCGCCGGGCTCGACTTCCAGCTTTTCCGGCTTGATCAGGGACTGCCAGTTCTTCTGGAGCACCAAGGTGGTGGCCTTTCTCAACGACGGCGCCGCTCGCGGGAGCAACGACCAGGACCCTGTCCTCTCGGACATGGGCGGTGACTCGGGAGCCGGGCCCGGCAGTGACCGGACCGGCTCTTCAAGATCGCCCGCTCAGACCCGCCGGCGCTTGCGCGGACGGCAGCCATTGTGCGGGATCGGCGTCATGTCGCGGATCGCGGTGATCGAGAAGCCCACCGCCTGCAACGCGCGCAAGGCGCTCTCGCGGCCGGAGCCGGGACCGGACACCTCGATCTCCAGCGTCTCCATGCCGTGCTCGCGCGCCTTGCGGCCGGCATCCTCGGCGGCGACCTGGGCGGCATACGGGGTCGATTTGCGCGAGCCCTTGAAGCCCTGGCTGCCGGAGGACGACCACGCGATGGCGTTGCCCTGAGCGTCGGCGATGGTGATCATCGTGTTGTTGAACGTGGACAGCACGTGCGCCACGCCGGAGATGATGTTCTTGCGCTCTTTCTTGCGAACGCGCGGTGCTGCGGCGGCTTTCGCCATGGTCTGTCCGTCCTGACTGTATGCTGGAGCGCGTGGTCGCGTCGGGTGCCTGGGCCGCCGCTACTTGGTGGCCTTCTTCTTGCCAGCGATCGCCACCGCCTTGCCCTTGCGGGTGCGGGCGTTGGTGTGGGTGCGCTGGCCGCGCACCGGCAGACCACGACGATGCCGCAGGCCGCGATAGCAGCCGAGGTCCATCAGGCGCTTGACGTTCATCGCCAGCTCGCGGCGAAGGTCACCCTCGACGCGGAACTCGCGGTCGATCAGCTCGCGTATCCGCAGCACCTCGTCGTCAGACAGCTCGTTGACCCTGCGCTCGGCGGGGATCGACAGGGTGGTGCAGATGGCACGCGCCTTGGCCGGCCCGATGCCGAAGATGTAGGTCAAGGCGATGAGGACCCGCTTGTTGGTCGGGATGTTCACGCCGGCAATACGCGCCACGCCAGTCACTCCTCGTGCGCCCGGCGCGAGCCGGGCCATGAAACTCTGCCCGCCAGGGCTGCATCGTCGTCCCATGCGGCGGTGGTTCGGATGAGAGCCGGCCCGTGGGGCGCGTGGGCCACCGCAGCACGGATCGGGCTGAGGGCGCGCACTATACGTGCGGCGCCCCCTGAGTCAATCGTGCGGGATCAAGTCTTCGTGCGTCGCTGCGCGGATCGCGGCGTCGATCGCGGCGCTGACCGCATCGATCGTGGCCATCCCGTCGATGTCGAACAGTCGGCCCTGCGCCTGGTAGTGCGGCAGGATCGGCGTGGTCTGGTGCCGATACGCCTGCAGCCGGGCCGCCACGGTCTCGCGCTTGTCGTCGGCGCGGCGGATGAACTCGTGGCCGCCGCACACGTCGCAGGTGCCGTCGATGCGCGGCCGCTTGAAGCTGTCATGGTAGCCCGTGCCGCAGGTGGCACAGGTGAAACGCCCGGCGATCCGCTCGACCAGCTCCGGCTCGTCGACCTGGAGCGCCAGCACGGCATCGATCTTCAGTCCGAGCTCCGCCATCAGCGTGTCCAGCGCGTCCGCCTGCGCCTCGGTGCGCGGAAAGCCGTCCAGGATGAAGCCCCTGGCACAGTCCGGCTGCCGGATGCGCGCGCGCAGCATGGCGATGATCACCTCGTCCGGCACCAGCGCGCCGGCATCCATGATCGCGCGCGCGGTGCGCCCGATCTCGCTGCCGGCCGAGACCTCGGCGCGCAGCATGTCTCCGGTGGAGATCTGCGCGATGCCGTAGGCGCGCTCGAGCCGCTTCGCCTGCGTTCCCTTGCCGGCGCCGGGCGGCCCGAGGAAGATCAGGTTCATCGTACCCTGGTCCTGCCGCGCGACTTGCGGATCAGCCCCTCGTACTGGTGCGCCAGCAGGTGCGAGGTGATCTGCGCCCGCGTGTCCATCGCCACCGAGACGATGATGATCAGGCTGGTGCCGCCGAAATAGAACGGCACGCTGTAGCGGCTGATCAGGATCTCCGGCAGCAGGCACACCACCACCAGGTAGAGCGCGCCGATCGTGGTCAGCCGGGTCAGGATGCGGTCGAGGAAGGCGGCGGTGTTGGCGCCGGGACGGATCCCGGGCAGGAAGCCGCCCTGCTTGCGCAGGTTGTCGGCGGTCTCGACGGGATTGAAGGTGACCGCAGCGTAGAAGAACGAGAAGAAGATGATCATCGCGGCGTAGAGCAGCATGTAGAGCGGCTGCCCGTGCGCGATCATCTGGCCGAGCGTCGCGAGCCATCCAGTGCCGCCGCTGTTGGCGGCGAAGCCGGCGATGGTCGCCGGGATCAGCAGCACCGAGGAGGCGAAGATCGGCGGGATCACGCCCGAGGTGTTGACCTTCAGCGGCATGTGGGTGGAGTCGCCGCCGAACATGCGGTTGCCGACCTGTCGCTTGGGATACTGGATCGTAACCCGCCGCTGCGCCTGCTCCATGAAGGTGATGAAGCCGATCACGCCGATCGCGATCAGCAGGAACACGGCGACGAAGATCGGCGACAGGGCGCCGGTGTAGCCGAGCTGCAGCAAGGTCGCGAGCGCGTGCGGCAGGTTCGCGACGATGCCGGCGAAGATGATCAGGCTGATGCCGTTGCCGACCCCGCGCGCGGTGATCTGCTCGCCCAGCCACATCAGGAACATGGTGCCGCCGACCAGGGTCACCACGCAGGAGAAGCGGAAGAAGGCGCCGGGATCGATCACCGCGGCAGCACCGCCGCGGCCGTGCATCGCCTCCAGACCGACCGCGAACCCGTAGGCCTGGAACAGCGCGATCAGCACCGTGAGGTAGCGGGTATACTGGTTGAGCTTCTTGCGCCCCTGCTCGCCCTCCTTCTTGAGGGTCTCCAGCGAGGGCACCGCCGAGGACATCAGCTGCACGATGATCGAGGCGCTGATGTAGGGCATGATGTTGAGCGCAAACACGGTGGCGCGGCCGAGCGCGCCGCCGGTGAACATGTCGAACATGCCCAGGATGCCGCCCTGGTGCTGCGCCAGCAGCTGCCCCATCACCGCGGCGTCGATCCCCGGCACCGGGATGTAGGTGCCGATCCGGTAGACGATCAGCGCGCCCAGCGTGAACCAGATCCGCTTCCACAGTTCACTGGCCTTGGACAGCGCCCCGAAATTCAGGTTGGCTGCCATCTGCTCGGCCCCGGAGGCCATGCGCGCATCCCTTCTCACGAGAACAGCGCCCCCGGAGGAGGCGCTGCCTGTTCTGATCCACAGCGGTGCGGGATTTTAAAGGCTCAGGCTCCGAGCGGGTCAAGAGCCGCGCGAGGCCGGACCCGCATCAGGGCGCCTCGCTCGCCTTGACGTGCGGCGGCACCGACATCTTGACGCTGCCGCCGGCTTTCTCCACCGCCGCGACCGCGGCCGCCGACGCACCGGCGACGTCGAACGAGACCGCCCGCGTCAGCGTGCCGCCCGCGAGGATACGTACGCCCACGTACTTGCCGCTGCCGACCAGGCCGGCGTGGCGCAGCCGTGCCTCGTCGACGGGCTGGGCGGCATCGAGCTTGCCCTCGAGGATCGCCTTCTCCACCGCACCCAGGTTCACCGGCGCATAGAGCTTGTGGAAGATGTTGGTGAAGCCGCGCTTGGGCAGGCGGCGATAGATCGGCAGCTGCCCACCCTCGAAGCCGTTCAGCGACACGCCCTCGCGTGCCTTCTGTCCCTTGACGCCCTTGCCGGACGTCTTGCCCTTGCCGGAGCCGATGCCGCGTCCCAGCCGCTTCTTGCGGTAGTGCGCGCCCGCGTTGTCGCGCAGTTCGTTGAGGTTCATCTTATTCCTCCACCTTCACCAGGTGGGACACCTTGCGGATCATGCCGCGCACCGAAGGGGTGTTCTCCAGCTCACGCGTCTTGCCCATCTTGTCCAACCCGAGGCCGCGCAGCGTCGCCCGCTGGCCGGGCTTCTGGCCGTTGCCGGATCCGGTCTGGGTGACGCGCACCTTGTCGCCAACCAGCCTGGTCAGGGCGGCGAGGGTCTCAGACATGCGCCGCGCCCTCCGGGACCGCCTCGGCGCCGGCGCCGTCGCGCTTGCCCAGGATGTCCGACACCTTCTTGCCGCGCCGGCTGGCTACCGAACGCGGGCTGGCGCAGCGGGTCAGCGCGTCGAACGTCGCCTTGACCATGTTGTGCGGGTTGCGGCTGCCAAGCGACTTCGCGACCACATCACCGATGCCCAGGCTCTCGAACACCGCGCGCATCGGGCCGCCGGCGATGATGCCGGTGCCGGCCTCGGCCGAGCGCAGCACCACCTTGCCGGCACCGTAATGCCCGGCGACGTCGTGATGCAGCGTGCGGCCTTCCTTCATCGGCACGCGTATCAGCGCACGCTTGGCGCGCTCGGTCGCCTTGCGTATCGCCTCCGGCACCTCGCGCGCCTTGCCCGCTCCGAACCCGACCCGGCCCTTCTGGTCGCCCACCACCACGAGGGCCGCGAAGGCGAAGCGGCGTCCACCCTTCACCACCTTGGCGACGCGGTTGATGGTGACCAGCTTGTCGACGAGGTCGTCGCCATCGCGGTCGCGCTCACGACCGCCGCCGCGGCCGCCGTCTCTCGAGTCACGTGCCATGCGAGAGAACTCCTTCAGAAGGCGAGGCCGCCCTCGCGGGCAGCCTCCGCCAGCGCCTTGACGCGCCCGTGATAGAGATAAGCGCCACGGTCGAACACCACCTGGCTCACGCCGGCGGCGACCGCGCGCTCGGCGACCAGCTTGCCAACGGCGGCGGCCGCGTCCGAGTCCGCACCGGACTTCAGCCGCTCGCGCAGGTCGCGGTCCAGGCTGGAGGCTGCAGCGACGGTGCGGCCGGCGACGTCGTCGATCACCTGGGCGTAGATATTCTTGCCCGAGCGGAACACCGACAGGCGCGGACGGCCGCCGGCCTTGCGGCGCAGCTGGAAGCGCAGGCGGATACGCCGGCGCTCCCGCAGATCCTGTTGCGTGCCCATTACTTCTTCTTGCCTTCCTTGCGGCGGATGACTTCCGTGTCGTAGCGCACGCCCTTGCCCTTGTAGGGCTCCGGGGGGCGGAAGTTGCGGATGTCGAGCGCCACCTGGCCCACGCGCTGCTTGTCCATGCCCTCCACCGTCACCGCGGTCGGACGCGGCGTGGTGATCTTGATGCCCGGTGGGATCGCGTAGACGATGTCGTGCGAGTAGCCGAGGTTCATCACCAGGTTGGAGCCCTGCACCGAGGCGCGGTAGCCGGTGCCGGTGACCTCCAGCGTCTTGCTGTAGCCGGTCGAGACGCCGCGCACCATCGACGCCACCAGCGCCCGCGTGGTGCCCCACATCATGCGCGAGGGTGCCGCCTTGCTGCGCGGCACCACGCTGACGCGGTTCTCCTCGACAGTCGTCTCGACGTGCTCCGACAGCGGCAGGCGCAGCGCGCCGAGCTTGCCGGTCGCGGTCAGGACGCCGCCCTCGATCGCGACCTGCACGCCTTGGGGGATCTCGACGGGGTATTTGCCTACGCGTGACATGATGCCCCCCTCAGAAGACGCGACACAGGACCTCGCCGCCGACATTGGCGGCGCGAGCCTCTGCATCGCTCAGGACGCCGCGCGGCGTCGACAGGATGGAGACGCCGAGGCCGGCATAGACCCGCGGCAGCTCCCTGATCTTGGAATAGACCCGGCGTCCCGGCTTGGAGACGCGATGGATCTCCTTGATGACCGGTTCGCCGTCGGTGTATTTCAGCTCGATGCGCAGCTGGGCGATGCCCGGCCGCAGCTCCTCCGCCTTGAAGCCGCGTATGTAGCCCTCGCGTCGCAGCGCCTCGAGCACGTTGGCACGCAGCTTGGAAGCCGGCGCCACGCAGGCGGCGTGACGGCTGCGCTGCGCGTTGCGGATGCGGGTGAGCATGTCGCCCAGGGGATCAGACATCGACATGGGTCGTCTCCCTTACCAGCTCGACTTGACCATGCCCGGGATCTGGCCGCTGCTGGCCAGGTCGCGCAGCACGATGCGGCACACTTCGAACTTGCGATAGTTCGCGCGCGAACGGCCGGTAACCTTGCAGCGCAGCTTGACGCGCACGCGCGCACCGTTGCGCGGCAGCTGCGCCAGCTTCATCGACGCCTCGAAGCGATCCTCGACCGGAAGCGTGCGGTCCATGACGATGTTCTTGAGCGCGACCCGCTTGCCCTTGTCGCGCACGGCCATCGCGGTGCGCTTGAGGTTGCGGTTGACGGCGGATGTCTTGGCCATGCCTTGTTCTACCCTCCGGAACCTGCCGGGCGCGCCCGGCGGTTTTCCAATTCGAATTCAGTCGTGACGTCGCCTAAGCCGCGAACGGCAGGTCGAACGCCTTGAGCAGCGCCTTCGCCTCGGCGTCGGTCCTGGCGCTGGTGACGAAGATGATGTCCATGCCGCGTATCTGGTCGACCTTGTCGTAGTTGATCTCCGGGAACACGATCTGCTCCTTGAGACCCATGGCGAAGTTGCCGCGACCGTCGAAGCCCTTGTTGGCGGCGAGGCCGCGGAAATCGCGCACCCGCGGCATCGCGATCGTCACCAGCCGGTCGAGGAACTCGTACATGCGCGTGCGGCGCAATGTCACTTTGCAGCCGATCGGCAACCCCTCGCGGATCTTGAAGCCGGCGATCGCCTTCTTGGCGATCGTCTTGACCGGCTTCTGTCCCGCGATCAGCGTCATGTCCGCGACCGCCGCGTCGAGCTTCTTCTGGTCTCCGGCGGCCTCGCCCACGCCCATGTTGATGACGATCTTCTCCAGGCGCGGCACCTGCATCACGTTCTTGTAGCCGAACTGCTCGCGCAGGCTGGCGCGCATCTCGTTCTCGTAGCGCTGCCGCATGCGCGGCAACGCGCGCGCGCCGGTCGCCTGCGTCTCGCTGGCCTCAGACATGTCCTGCCTCCTCAGCCTTCGATGATCTGTCCGGTCGCCTTGGCGACGCGGACCTTGCGGCCGCCCTCGAGCACCCGGAACCCCACCTTGGTGGGCTTGCCGCTCTTTGGATCGACCAGCTTCAGGTTGGACAGGTCGATCGACGCCTCGCGCTCGACGATCCCGCCCTGCTCGCCCGCGCTGCGCGGCTTGGTGTGCCGCTTCGCGATACGCACGCCCCGCACCACCGCGCGCCCCGCGGTCGGCAGCACGCTGAGCACCTCGCCCTGCTTGCCGCGGTCCGAGCCGGTGATGACGACGACCTGATCGCCCTTGCGAATGCGCGCGGCCATCACAGCACCTCCGGTGCCAACGAGATGATCTTCATGAACTTGCGCGCCCGCAGCTCGCGCACCACCGGTCCGAAGATGCGGGTGCCGATCGGCTCGGATTGCTTGTTGATCAGCACCGCCGCGTTGCGGTCGAAGCGGATCGCGCTGCCATCAGGTCGGCGCACCGGAAACGAGGTGCGCACCACGACCGCCTGGTGCACGTCGCCCTTCTTCACCTTGCCGCGCGGGATCGCCTCCTTGATGGAGACGACGATGACATCACCGACCGAGGCGGATCTCCGCTTGGAGCCGCCCAGCACCTTGATGCACTGCACCCGACGCGCGCCGGAATTGTCGGCGACGTCCAGGTTGGTCTCGACGATGATCATGGCTCAGTTCCCCATCGACTGCGGGGCCGGCTGCGCGGCGTCGGGCGCCGAGGCCGCGGCGACCACGGCGTCGCCCATCACCTCGCCGTTGCGTGCCACCACTGTCCAGGTCTTGCGCTTGGAGATCGGCGGGCACTCGATGATGCGCACGGTGTCGCCGACGCGGCACAGGTTGGCCTCGTCGTGCGCCGCATACTTCTTCGAGCGGCGGATGAACTTCTTGTAAAGCGGATGGATGACGCGACGATCGACGAGAACCGTCACGGTCTTGTCCATCTTGTCGCTGGTCACCCGACCCGTCAGGACGCGCCTCGGCATCGTCCAACTCCTCTCAGGACTTCGACGCGGAGGCAGTGGCCCCCGCGCGCTTTGCGTGAACGATCGTCTTGATGCGGGCGATCTCGCGACGCACCTCGCGCACGCGCCCCGCCCCCTCGTTCTGGCCGGTGGCGCGCTGGAACCGCAGGTTGAACTGCTCGCGCTTGAGGTCGAGCAGCTGTGTCTGCAGCTCGTCCTCGGTCTTGACCCGCAGGTCCGCCGGCTTGCTCGCGCGCGCCATCTCAGGCCTCCCCGATGCGGGTGACAAACTTGGTCTTGATCGGCAGCTTCGCAGCACCCAGCGCCAGCGCCAGCTTGGCGATCTCCGGCGAGACGCCGTCGATCTCGAACACGATGCGGCCCGGCTTCACCCGCGCCACCCAGAACTCCGGCGAGCCCTTGCCCGAGCCCATGCGCACCTCGGCCGGCTTGGTGGAGACCGGCACGTCGGGGAAGATGCGTATCCAGACGCGGCCGGCGCGCTTCATCGCGCGCGTGATCGCCCGGCGCGACGCCTCGATCTGACGTGCCGTGACCCGCTCCGGCTCGAGCGCCTTGAGGCCGAAGGCACCGAAGTTCAGCGCCGTGCCGCCCTTGGCGAGGCCGTGGATGCGGCCCTTGTGGGCCTTGCGGTACTTGGTCCGCTTCGGAGACAACATGTTCGATGATCCTCAGCGCCGGCTTATCGCTGCGGCGCTTGTTCGGCGGCGCGACGATCCTGCGCCTGCGGGTCGTGCGCCAGGATCTCGCCCTTGAAGATCCAGACCTTCACGCCGCAGGTGCCGTACGTCGTCTTGGCGGTGGCGACCCCGTAGTCGATGTCGGCGCGCAGCGTGTGCAGCGGCACCCGGCCCTCGCGATACCACTCGACGCGCGCGATCTCGGCGCCACCGAGGCGGCCGCCGCAGTTGATGCGGATGCCCTGCGCGCCGAGGCGCATCGCCGACTGCACCGCGCGCTTCATCGCCCGGCGGAACGCCACCCGGCGCTCCAGCTGCTGGGCGATGTTCTCCGCAACCAGCTGCGCCTCGATCTCCGGCTTGCGGATCTCGACGATGTTCAGCGAGACGTCGGACTTCGCCATCTTCGCCAGATCGCGGCGGAGGTTGTCGATGTCCTGGCCCTTCTTGCCGATCACCACGCCGGGGCGTGCCGCGTAGATGGTCACGCGCGGCTTCTTCGCCGGACGCTCGATCACCACCCGCGACACGCCGGCGCCGGCGAGCTTGCGACGCAGGTGGGTGCGCAGCTTCAGGTCATCGTGCAGCAGCTTGGCGTAGTCGCGGCCGGCGAACCAGCGGCTGTCCCAGGTGCGGTTGATGCCGAGGCGGAGCCCGATCGGATTGACCTTGTGACCCATGGTTCAGGCGGCCTTCTGCTCTGGCGCGGGGGCGGCGGCTGCCGGCGCCCGCTCCGCGACGACGATCTTCAGGTGGCTGAAGAACTTCTCGATCTGCGCCGATCGCCCGCGGCCGCGGGCATGGAAGCGGCGCATCACGATCGACTTGCCGACCTCGGCATGGATGACGACGAGCTGGTCGACATCGAGCTGATGGTTGTTCTCGGCGTTGGCGATCGCGCTCTCCAGCGTCTTCCTCACCTGCTGGGCGATGCGGCGCTTGCTGAAGGTGAGCGTCGCCACCGCCTGCGCGGCCGGCTTGTTGCGGATCAGGCCGGCGACGAGGTTGAGCTTGCGCGGGCTGACGCGGATGTTGCGCGTCACCGCCTGTGCCTCGGTCTCGGACAGCGCCCGCGGATGCTTGGGCTTGCTCATGTCAGCCGCGCCTCGCCTTCTTGTCCGAGGAGTGCCCGGTGAAGGTGCGCGTCGGCGAGAACTCGCCGAACTTGTGCCCGACCATGTTCTCGTTGACCTGCACCGGCAGGAACTTGTGCCCGTTGTAGACGCCGAACGTCAGGCCGACGAACTGCGGCAGGATGGTCGAGCGGCGCGACCAGATCCTGATTACCTCGTTGCGGCCCGACGCGCGCGACGCCTCGGCCTTGTTCAGCAGATACCCGTCCACGAACGGACCCTTCCAGACGGAACGTGCCATCTTATGCCCCTTACTTGCCGGTCTTGCGGCGACGGATGATCAGGCTGTCGGTGCGCTTGTTGACGCGAGTCTTGTAGCCCTTGGTCGGCTTGCCCCACGGCGTGACCGGGTGGCGGCCGCCCGAGGTGCGACCCTCGCCGCCGCCGTGCGGATGGTCGACCGGGTTCATCACCACGCCGCGGTTGTGCGGGCGGCGGCCGAGCCAGCGCGAGCGCCCGGCCTTGCCGATCGACTGGTTCATGTTGTCCGGATTGGACACCGCACCCACCGTCGCCATGCACTCGGAGCGCACGACGCGCAACTCGCCCGACTGCAGCTTGATCTGGGCGTAGCCGGAATCCTTGCCGACCAGCTGCGCGTAGGTCCCGGCCGAGCGCGCGACCTTGCCGCCGGCACCCTGCTTGAGCTCGATGTTATGCACGATGGTGCCGACCGGGATCGCTGCCAGCGGCATCGCGTTGCCCGGCTTGATGTCGACCCGCGCCCCGGCCACCACGCTGTCGCCCAGCTTGAGGCGCTGCGGTGCCAGGATGTAGGCGAGCTCGCCGTCCGCATACTTGATCAGCGCGATGAAGGCGGTACGGTTCGGGTCGTACTCGAGCCGCTCCACCGTCGCCGCGACGTCGAACTTGCGACGCTTGAAGTCGACGAAGCGATAGGTCTGCTTGTGGCCGCCGCCGCGGAACCGCGAGGTGGTGCGGCCGTGATTGTTGCGGCCGCCCGAATGGTTCTTGCCCTCGGTGAGGGTCTTGACCGGCTTGCCCTTCCACAGCTCGCTGCGGTCGATCAGGACCGTGCCGCGCAGGCTGGGGGTTACGGGCTTGAAATGTCTCAGTGCCATCGTTGTTCTCTCGCGGGCGTCAGGACAGGCGGGCGGACAGGTCGATCGACTGCCCTTCCGCCAGCTGCACGTAGGCCTTCTTCACGTCCGAGCGCACGCCGGGGCGGCCGCGAAAGCGCTTGGTCTTGCCCTTCTGCACCAGCGTGTTGACCGCGGTGACCTTGACCTTGAACAGGCTTTCCACGGCGGCCTTGATCTGCGGCTTCGACGCCGAGATCGCGACACGGAACACCACCTGGTTCTTCTCGGACAGCGCGGTCGCCTTCTCGGTGATCACCGGCGCGCGCACGATGTCGAACATCGCCTCGCGCGACAAATTGGCCGCGCGCCTGCGTATCGCCAGGATGTCGGTCATGCCGCCTGCTCCTTGCCGGTGTCGCCGCCGCCGAGGCGCCGCGTCAGGCCCTCGAGGCCAGCACGGGTGATCGCCAGCACCTCGTGGTTGAGGATGTCGTAGACGTTCAGGCCGACGCTCGGCAGCACGTCGATCTTCGGCAGGTTGCGCGCGGCGCGCAGGAAGCCCTCCTCGACGGTGCCGTCGACGATCAGCACGGAGCGCCAGCCCAGCAGCTTGAGCTTCTTCGCCAGCTCGGCGGTCTTGGTGCTGCCGGTCGCGGCGTCGAGCACGACCAGCCGCCCCTCGGCGCGCTTCTGCGACAGTGCCGAGATCAGCCCGAGGCGACGCACCTTCTTGGGCAGGTCGAAGCCGTGGTCGCGCACCACCGGACCGTGCACGGCGCCGCCGGTGCGGAACTGCGGCGAGCGCAGGCTGCCCTGGCGCGCGTTGCCGGTGCCCTTCTGCTTGTACGGCTTCTTGGTGGTGCCGGAGACCTCGCCCATGCCCTTCACCTTGTGGGTGCCGGCACGACGGCGGGCGAGCTGCCACTGCACCACGCGGGCCATGATGTCGGTGCGCGGCGTGGCCATGAAGAACTCGTCGGGCAGGCCGATGCTGCCGGCGCTGGCGTTGTCGAGGGTCTTGATTTCGAAGTCCATCGCCTCTTCCTCAGTCGGCCGCCGGAGCGGAGGGCGACGTCTCGAGCCCCGCCGGGTAGGGCGCATCCGGATGGCGCGGCTTCTTGACCGCGTCGCGCACCAGGACGAAGTCGTTCTTCGCGCCCGGGATCGCGCCGCGAACCATCAGCAGGTTGCGCGCCGCGTCCACCGCGGCGATCTCGAGGTTGAGCGTGGTGACCCGCTCGTGCCCGAGATGGCCCGCCATCTTCTTGTTCTTGAATGTCTTGCCAGGATCCTGCCGGTTGCCGGTCGAGCCCAGCGAGCGATGGCTGACCGAGACGCCGTGGCTGGCCTCGAGGCCGGCGAAGTTCCACCGCTTCATGCCGCCGGCGAACCCCTTGCCCTTGCTGGTGCCGGTGACGTCGACCTTCTGGCCGACCACGAAGTGCGCGGCCGACAGCATCGCACCGGTCTCGAGCACCGCGTCGGGGGAGACGCGGAACTCGATCAGCTTTCGCTTCGGCTCCACCTTCAGCTTGGCGAAGTGGCCACGGTTCGGCTGGGTCACGTTCTTCACCTTGGCGGTGCCGCTGCCGAGCTGGAGTGCGACGTAGCGGTCGCGCTCCTCGGTGCGGACATCCACCACCTGGAGCTTGTCCAGGTGCAGGACCGTCACCGGTACGTGGGTGCCGTCGTCCTTGAAGATGCGGGACATGCCCAGCTTCTTCGCGATCAATCCGGTGCGCATCGTGTTCGCCTCGATTTCCCTGGACCTAGAGCTTGATCTCGACGTCCACGCCGGCGGCGAGGTCGAGCTTCATCAGGGCGTCCACGGTCTGCGGCGTCGGCTCCACAATGTCGAGCAGCCGGCGATGGGTCCGGATCTCGAACTGCTCCCGGCTCTTCTTGTCCACGTGCGGAGACCGGTTGACGGTGAACTTCTCAATATGCGTCGGCAGCGGGATGGGACCCCGAACCCGCGCACCCGTTCGCTTCGCAGTGTTCACGATCTCCTTCGTGCTGTTGTCCAGCACGCGGTGATCGTACGCCTTCAGGCGAATGCGGATGTTCTGGTTGTCCATTCTCGGTCAGTCCAGCTCGTCAGGTTCGGGGCACGCGCGGGTCGCAGGCGTCAGGCGGTGATCGAGGCCACCACGCCGGCGCCGACGGTGCGGCCACCCTCGCGGATCGCGAAGCGAAGGCCCTCGTCCATGGCGATCGGCGCGATCAGCTCGACGTCCATCGAGATGTTGT
>CAXTOC010000028.1:0-16354 GCA_964245725.1 uncultured Acetobacteraceae bacterium
AGATGGCGGCGACCGAGGAGATGGCCGCGATCGCCGCGGCCCTGGCGCCGCATGCCGCCTGCATCGTGCCCGAGCGGCGCGCCGAGGTCACCACGGAGGGCGGACTCGACGCCGCGGGCGGCGCGGCGGCGCTGGGTCCGATCATCGCCCGGCTGCACGCGCGCGGCGTCCGCGTCTCGCTGTTCATCGACCCCGAGCCGCGGCAGATCGAGGCCGCCGCCCGGCTCGGCGCGCAGGTCGTCGAGCTGCACACCGGCCGCTACGCCGAGGATCCGGCGTCGGAGCTGCCGCGCCTGCGCCGCGCGGCGGCGCTGGTGTCGGCGCAGGGGCTCGAGGTGCATGCCGGGCACGGGCTCGACTTCGGCAATGTCGCCGCGGTCGCCGCGATCCCGCAGCTCGCCGAGCTCAATATCGGTCACTTCCTGATCGGCGAGGCGATCCTGCACGGCCTGCCGCACGTTGTCCGGCAGATGAAGGGACTGATCGCCGCGTCCCGCACCTGACCGGAGCTTCGACATGGACACCACCAGACTGGGCCGCAGCGGACTGAAGGTCTCGCGCCTGTGCCTCGGCTGCATGACCTACGGCGAGCCCGATCGCGGGCCGCACGAGTGGACGCTGGGCGAGGAGGCCAGCCGCCCGTTCATACGCGAGGCGCTGGAGGCGGGGATCAACTTCTTCGACACGGCCAACGTCTATTCCGCCGGCTCCAGCGAGGAGATCCTCGGCCGGGCGCTGCGCGACTACGCCCGGCGCGACGAGGTCGTGGTCGCGACCAAGGTGCACGGCAAGATGGCCGAGCACGCCAACGGCAGCGGGCTGTCGCGGCGCGCGATCCTGAGCGAGATCGACCACAGCCTGCGACGGCTGGGCATGGATCACGTCGACCTCTACCAGATCCACCGCTTCGATCCGCACACGCCGATCGAGGAGACCCTGGAGGCGCTGCACGACGTGGTGAAGGCCGGCAAGGCCCGCTACATCGGCGCCTCCTCGATGTTCGCCTGGCAGTTCTGCAAGTCGCTCTACCTGGCGGAGCGGCATGGCTGGACCCGCTTCGTCTCGATGCAGAACCACCTCAACCTGCTCTACCGCGAGGAGGAGCGCGAGATGCTCGGGCTGTGCCTGGAGGAGGGCGTGGGCGTGATCCCGTGGAGCCCGCTGGCGCGCGGCAAGCTCGCCCGTCCCGCCTCGGCCGAGGGCAGCACCGAGCGCGCCCGCACCGACAAGTTCTCGCGCACCCTTTACGACCGCACCGCCGAGGCGGACGGCGGGGTCATCGACGCGGTGGGCCAGGTGGCCGAGGCGCGCGGCACCTCGCGCGCGGCGGTGGCGCTGGCCTGGCTGCTGGCCAGGCCGGGGGTGACCGCGCCGATCATCGGCGCCTCCAAGCCGCACCACCTCAAGGACGCGCTCGCCGCGCTGAGCCTGACCCTGGACGCCGCGGAGATCGGGCGACTGGAAGCGGCCTACGTCCCCCACGTGGTGGCGGGCTTCTGACCTGCCGACGCCGTCCCGATGATGCGTGCCAGCATCGGCGCGAGCACCGACGCGACGCGGTCGTGGCCGGCCTGGTTGGGATGCAGCTGGTCGTCGGTGAGGTGCGGCAGGTAGCCGATGGGGCTGCCGCCGTCGCCGAGCAGGCCGTTCAGGTCGATGGTGAACTCGCCCCGCGCGGCGAGCTGCCTGCACCGCGCGACCGAGGAGAGCCGCGCCGCGTCCTGCGACGCGCTGACGCACTTCGTGCGCTGCGGCACCGCGCTGAGGAAGATCGGCACCCCGCCCGCGTCGCGCACCAGCCCGGCGTAGCGTAGGGCGGCGCTCCATGCGGTGTCGGCGGCGACCTGTCCCCGGCTCGCCGCCATGGCCGCGTGGACGTCGTTGCCGGACCATGTCTGGATGACGGCGACCGCCACGTGCGAGACCTCGAGGTCCCGTGCCGCGGCCTGGTAGAAGCCGGCCGACGGCTGGGCATAGGTGCCGCTCTGCAGGAAATGCACCGGCAATGCGGCGCTCGAGAGGCGCGACGCCGCCAGTTGCGCGAAGCCGGTGTGATGGGTCGCGCTGCCGTACCCCGACCCGATGCTGTCGCCGACCATCTGCAGCGTGACGCCCGGCCGGCGGCAGACCAGCTGCAGGCCGTAGAGCAGGCTCCTTCCCTGTGCCGGCGGAGGGACGGAGTCCAGTTCGGGGATCCGGCCGGCGCCGGATGTCGCATCCCCGGCCACGTAGCAGGTCTGGTAGCTGCGGCCGGTCAGCGGATAGGGATCCGCCGGGTTGCTCCGGCCGTCCTTGGACGTCGTCACGCCGCGCATGGCACTCCCGCGCCTGATCACCGTGCGGACGTGGACCAGGCGGCCAAGGCCTCCGTCGGTGCGCGGCAGGCTCCGCAGATCGATCCAGTCCGAGAAGTAGAGCTGCGGCACGACCGCGCTCGCCTCGCGGGCGAGCCGGGGGTAGGGAGGCAGATCGAGGGATGTGGCGGAGATCGAGGCGCGTGCCGCCGCCGCGGCGTCGCGCTCCAGGGCGCGACCGTTGCCGTCGAATGTGACCGGACGCAGCGCGACGGGATGTCCCCGCTCGTCGACCGGCTGGTTGGTCAGCCGGCTCGTCGGCGCCGCGCTCGCGGCTCCGATGGAGAGGTTCTCGTCGGCGGAGTCCACCATGTAGATCAGGCGCAGCTGGTCGAAATCGTCCTCGCTGGTCCAGTTCTCGAGGAAGGTGTGCTCGCCGCCGTTGTGGATCGCGTTCTGGCCGTTGCTGACCGCGGTGATGCGCATCGTCGCCAGGCGCGAGAGGGACGCCATCGGTCGCGAGCCCGATGCCTCGCCTGTGGCGAGCCGGAGCAGATGGAACCGTTCCCACAGATCCGCCCGCTTCCGGTTGGCGTGGATCTCCCCGCTCGGCTGGGTGCTCAGGTAGCTTCCGGCCGAGAGCAGATGCGAGCAGTTCGGGGCCGCGCGGTGCTGCAGTCGCGACCATGGCGTCGCGGTGGTCGCCTCGATCGCGCCGTCCAGACGCCGGTAGCAGAGCGAGACTTCGCCGTCGCCCTCGCGGCGCAGCATCACCAGATGGTGGCCGGCCCTCGGATGCAGGTCCTTCGTCGCCGAGAGGCGGTTCTTGACCGGATGGAAGGTCACGATTTCACCGTCGAAGGTGACGCACAGGGAAAGGTTCTCGGCGACGAGGTCGCGCTCGGGCGCGGAGCCGTACAGCGACAGGTAGAGCAGCGAGACGGCGGCCGGGTCGTGCGCTGCGGCCAGCAGGGAGACGATCAGCGACCTGACCAGCGCGACATCGGCCATGACCATCGCCTGGGCGCCGGACCGCCGGCTTCGCGGGCAGCGCAGCGCCCGGAACGCCAGCAGCGGGTGTCGCCGGATCGCGGCCCGGATGATGTCGCTCTGGCCCGCGGCGTTGCCTCGGCGCGCATCGAAGATCGCGCCGGCCGCGGGATAACCGATCGAGGACAGCAGCTTCTGCAGGTTCTCGCTCCCGTCGATGTCATACGGGAACACGTGGCCGGCCTGGCGGGTCGGGACCACCGTGACCCCGGCGACGCTGGCCGCGATACGTTCCGCGTGGATGACCTCGTCACGGTCGTTGCTGTCCATGACGACGTAGATCTTTCCCGCGGCGTCACGGGTGCGGATCCCCATCGATCGCATGTAGTCTTCGTAGCAGGCGTCGAACCGCGTCTGCGGTCCGGATCTCTCCCGGCGGTCAAGAGACCATTGCGGCGCGAACGCCAGCACGGCGCTCGCGCGCAGCATGCGGGAGTACTTGATCGCCGCGTAGGCGCCCATCGAGACGCCGTAGGTGTAGACGTCCTGGTGGTCGGCGGTATGACGCTGCACCTCGCGCAGGGCGTCGTCGATCCTCCCCGCCCGGTACCAGCTGTTGCTCCTGGCGACCAGGCCCACTGCGGTGAGGTCGAGCTCGTCGCACTGCTCCGCGGCAAGGTAGCTGCCGCTGGCCGCTTCCCGTGCGTCGATCCCGGAGAACGTCACCAGGACGAACGGGGAGGAGCCCTTGCGGAGGTGCGCGACGTAGTCCCGGTCCTCGAAGATGATCATGCCCGCTCCGCCGGGCGCCTCATCTCGCCGGCGGTGGAGCGGTGTGCTCCGCCGCCCGCGGCTGCGGCGGCACCGGCGGCGAGCGATAGCCCGAGATCGAGCCGGCGCCGGGACCGCTCACCGCCCGCCACGCCGGGCTTGTCCGAATAGGCGAAGATCCGCGCCGCCGGGTTGAGCTGCACGATCCGGTCCGGCGGTCCCGCAAAGGCCTGCGGGTCTTTCGACGACATGCCGATCATGCTGAACTCCGCCTGGTGCACGCTCCGCGACGCGCCGTAGCCGTAACCCGCGAGGAGCGGCATCGGCGGCGTCCCCAGCAGGAGCGACCTCTCGCACGCCGACTCGCCGATGGGCATGTGATGGCTCCCGCTCCGTAACGATACGGCAGTGGTCTATCAGCCCGCCCCGCGTCCCGGCGAGGCATAAAGCGACGCCGGATCCTGCTCCGGCGCGACGCCGTGGGCGGGCAGGAACCGCCGGCCCTGCTCGGTCAGGTAGAGCACCACCTTGTCGATCGCGGGCATCGGGCGGCGCTCGGCCAGCCGCACCACGCACCAGCTGCGCACGATCGGCAGGCCGACGACGTCCAGCACCGCCAGACGCTGCGTCTGCACTTCGAGCTCGATGGTGTGGGCCGACAGGAAGGCGATGCCCAGGCCCGCCATCACCGCCTGCTTCACCGTCTCGTTGCTGCCGATTTCCATGCCGAAGCGCGGCGCGATGGCGGAGCGGTCGAAGAACTGCTGCATCAGCGTGCGGGTGCCGCTGCCGCGCTCGCGCACCAGGAAGGTCTCGCCAGCGAGCTCGCCGGGCGGCAGCGCCGGACGCCCCGCCAGCGGATGCCCGGGGGGTGCCACCACGACGTGCGGATGCTCGCCGATCACCGCCAGGGCCACCTCCAGCTCCTCCGGCGGTCGTCCCATCACCGCGAGGTCCAGCTCGTGGTCGCGCAGTGCGGCGATGATCTCGGCCCGGTTGCCGACCACCAGGCGCAGCTCGATGCCGGGATGAGCACGCGAGAAGGCGGCCAGCACGCGCGGGGCGAAGTATTTGGCGGTGCTGACCACGCCCACCTGCACCAGGCCGGTCTGCAGCCCGGCGAGGGCCGCGATCCCGGCGGCGCCGTCGGCGAGGATGATCTCGATCCGCTTGACCGTGTCGACCAGCAGCTGGCCGGCCGCGGTCGGCACCATGCCGGCCGCCGAGCGCTCGATCAGCGGCACGCCGAGCTGCCCCTGCAGCAGCCGCATCTGCAGCGTGATCGCCGGCGGCGAGACGTGCAGCGCCTGCGCCGCCCCGGTGACCGAGGCGGTGCGCACCACGGAGGCAAAGGCACGCAGCTGCTTGAGGGTGACGTGTTTCATTAAGTTTTTCTGAAGCAGAGACTAAGTTTTTTATGCTGGCCCGACAAGACACCGCCCCCGATGCTGCTGCGGGCGGCTGGGAGCCGGAACGCTGGGAGCCGGAACACGGGAGGGCAAGCCGATGGCCAGCGGAGGGCGTCTCGAAGCGTTCCTCGGGCACCATGCCGGCGCCGGCGGCCCGCGCGCCTCGGCGATCGCCGAGACCGTGCTCGCGATCACCCGCGCCGGCTGCCAGATCGCCGACCTGCTCGCCGCCGGCCCGCTCGAGCCCGGCATGTCAGCCCCTCGCGGCGACCGCCCCGGCGACACCCAGACCGAGCTCGACCTGCACGCCAACCTGCTGATGGTGCGCGCGCTGCGCGAGGCGCCGGTGGCGTGCGTGGCCTCGGAGGAGCTCGAGACGGTGCTGCCGCTGCGCCGCGACGGGGTGCTGGCGGTGGCGATCGACCCGCTCGACGGCTCGTCCAACATCGACACCGCGGCCCCGGTCGGCAGCGTGTTCTCGATCCCCGGCAGCGAGCAGCTGGCGGCGGGCTTCCTGATCTACGGCTCGCAGACGGCGCTGCTGCTGACGCTGGGCGAGGGCACCCACCTGTTCACCCTCGACCGCGAGCGCCAGGTGTTCTTCTCGGTCTCCGACCCGGTGCGCATCGCGCTGGAGACCAGCGAGTACGCGATCAATGCCTCGAACCAGCGGCACTGGCCGGCCGCGGTGCGCCGCTACGTCGGCGAGTGCCAGCAGGGCAGCGACGGGCCGCGCCGGAGGGATTTCAACACCCGCTGGATCGGCTCGATGATCGCCGAGATCTACCGGATCATGGTGCGCGGCGGCGTCTACCTCTATCCCGCCGACGCCCGGCCGGCCTGCCGCGAGGGACGGCTGCGGCTGGTCTACGAGGCCAACCCGATCGCGCTGCTGGTGGAGCAGGCGGGCGGTGCCGCCAGCGACGGCCGTGCCCGCATCCTCGCCATGGTCGCGACGCACATCCACCAGCGCGTCGGGCTGGTCTGCGGCGCGGTCGAGGAGGTGGCGCGGATCGGCAGCTACCACGTGCTGCCGGACGCGCGGCGCGAGGACCCGCTGTTCGCCAGCCGCACCCTGTTCCGACCGGACCACGACCATCGCGGCGCCCACGCGTGAGCCTGCAGCACCCGATCATCTCGGTCACCGGCTCGTCGGGCGCGGGCACCACGTCGGTGCGCAACGTCTTCGAGCAGATCTTCCGTCGCGAGCGGATCAGCGCCGCCTTCATCGAGGGCGACGCCTTCCATCGCTACGACCGCGAGGGGATGCGTGCGAAGATGCGCGAGGAGGCGGAGCGCGGCAACCATCATTTCGGCCATTTCGGCCCCGAGGCGAACCTGCTCGAGGAGCTCGCCGCCACCTTCGGCGAGTACGCCCGCCGCGGCGGCGGCCGCACCCGGCACTACGTGCACGACGCCCACGAGGAGCAGCTGTTCGGAGCACCCGCCGGCAGCTTCACCGAATGGGAGGATCTGCCCGCCGGCACCGACCTGCTGCTCTACGAGGGGCTGCACGGCGCGGTGAAGCACGGCACGGTCGACACCGGGGCGCAGGCCGACGCGCGCATCGGCGTGGTGCCGGTGATCAACCTCGAGTGGATCCAGAAGATCCATCGCGACCGCTCCAGCCGCAACTACTCCACCGACGCGGTGATGGACACCATCCTGCGCCGCATGCCGGACTACGTCCGCTACATCTGTCCGCAATTCACCCAGACCGACATCAACTTCCAGCGCGTGCCGACGGTGGACACCTCGAACCCGTTCATCGCCCGCTACATCCCGACGCCGGACGAGTCGATCGTGGTGATCCGCTTCCGCAACCCGCGCGGCATCGACTTCCCCTACCTGCTCTCGATGCTGCACGGCAGCTTCATGTCGCGGCCGAACACCATCGCGGTGCCGGGCAACAAGATGGACCTGGCGATGCAGGTGATCCTCACCCCCATCATCCTGCGGCTGATCGAGCGCAAGCGCGGCGCGCGATGAGCCGGACCGAGACCGCATCCCTCCGGAGCACAGCATGAACGAGATCAAGAGTCCGGCCGCCGGTTCGAACACGGTGCGCGGCAAGGAACGTTACGTCTCCGGGGTGATGGAATATCGCCGCATGGGCTACTGGGAGCCCGACTACGAGCCCCGCGACACCGACGTGATCGCGATGTTCCGCATCACCCCGCAGGATGGGGTCGATCCGGTGGAGGCCGCCGCCGCGGTGGCCGGCGAGAGCTCGACCGCAACCTGGACCGTGGTCTGGACCGACCGCCTGACCGCCTGCGAGAAGTATCGCGCCAAGGCCTATCGGCTCGAGGAGGTGCCCAACGCGCCGGGCCAGTACTTCGCCTACATCGCCTACGACCTGGATCTGTTCGAGCCCGGCTCGATCGCCAACCTGACCGCCTCGATCATCGGCAACGTGTTCGGCTTCAAGCCGCTGCGCGCGCTGCGCCTGGAGGACATGCGCTTCCCGGTCGCCTACGTGAAGACGTTCGACGGCCCCGCCACCGGCATCGTCGTCGAGCGCGAGCGCCTGGACAAGTTCGGCCGGCCGCTGCTGGGTGCGACGGTGAAGCCGAAGCTCGGTCTGTCGGGACGCAACTACGGCCGGGTGGTGTACGAGGCGTTGCGCGGCGGCCTCGACTTCACCAAGGACGACGAGAACATCAACAGCCAGCCCTTCATGCACTGGCGCGACCGCTACCTCTACTGCATGGAGGCGGTGAACCGCGCGCAGGCCGCCACCGGCGAGGTCAAGGGCACCTACCTCAACGTCACCGCGGCGACGATGGAGGACATGTACGAGCGCGCCGAGTTCGCGCACGAGCTGGGCTCGGTGATCGTCATGATCGACCTGGTGATCGGCTACACCGCGATCCAGTCGATGTCGAAATGGGCGCGGCGCCACGACATGATCCTGCACCTGCACCGCGCCGGCCACGGCACCTACACGCGGCAGAAGACGCACGGCGTCTCGTTCCGGGTGATCGCCAAGTGGATGCGCCTCGCCGGCGTCGACCACATCCACGCCGGCACCGTGGTCGGCAAGCTGGAGGGCGACCCGGCGGCGACGCGCGGCTACTACGACATCCTGCGCGAGGACCACAACCCGATGCGCCTGGAGAACGGCGTGTTCTTCGACCAGAGCTGGGCCGGCCTGCGCAAGACCATGCCGGTGGCGTCCGGCGGCATCCATGCCGGGCAGATGCACCAGCTGCTCGACTATCTCGGCGAGGACACGGTGCTGCAGTTCGGCGGCGGCACCATCGGCCACCCGATGGGCATACAGGCCGGTGCGACCGCCAACCGGGTGGCGCTGGAGGCGATGATCCTGGCGCGCAACGAGGGCCGCGACACGCGCCGGGAGGGCCCGGACATCCTCACCGCCGCGGCGCGGCACTGCCAGCCGCTGCACCAGGCGCTTGAGACCTGGCGCGACGTGACGTTCAATTACGCCTCGACCGACACGCCGGACTACGTGCCCACCGCCAGCGCATCAGTGTAGGGAGACGCGCGATGCGCAACACACAGGGATGCTTCTCGTTCCTGCCGGACCTGACCGACGAGCAGATCACCCGGCAGGTGCAGTACTGCCTCGATCGCGGGTGGGCGGTGAACATCGAGTTCACCGACGATCCGCATCCGCGCAACACCTACTGGGAGATGTGGGGCCAGCCGATGTTCGACATCGCCGATGCCGCCGGGGTGATGCTCGAGCTGGCCGGCTGCCGGCGCGCCTACGGCGACCGCTACATCCGCCTGTCGGGCTTCGACTCCACCGCCGGATGGGAATCCGTGCGCATCTCCTTCCTCGTCAACCGGCCCGAGGTCGAACCCGAGTTCCGCCTGACGCGCACCGAGGCCAGGGGCCGCGCGGTGCGCTACACCACCGTCCCGTCGGCGGGCTGATGCCGGCCGACAGCGACGTCGTCGACCTGCGCGCCGAGTTCGACGCCGCCGGGATCGGCGAGATCCTGGCCGCACTCGACCGCGACCTGCTCGGGCTGCAGCCGGTGAAGCAGCGCATCCGCGAGATCGCTTCGCTGCTGCTGGTGGAGCGCGTGCGCCAGCGCCTGGGACTGGTGGGCGAGGCGCCGACGCTGCACATGTCGTTCACCGGCAACCCGGGCACCGGCAAGACCACGGTGGCGCTGCGCATGGCCGGGATCCTGCACAAGCTCGGCTTCGTGCGGCGCGGTCACCTGGTCTCGGTGACGCGCGACGACCTGATGGGCCAGTACATCGGCCACACCGCGCCCAAGACCAGGGAGATCCTGAAGAAGGCGATGGGGGGCGTGCTGTTCATCGACGAGGCGTACTACCTGCACCGCGCCGAGAACGAGCGCGACTACGGCCAGGAGGCGATCGAGATCCTGCTGCAGGTGATGGAGAACCAGCGCGAGGACCTGGTGGTGATCCTGGCTGGCTACGCCGACCGCATGGACCGGTTCTACGCCACCAACCCCGGCTTCCGCTCGCGGGTGGCGCACCATATCGACTTCCCCGACTACGACGAGCCCGAGCTGCTCGGCATCGGCGAGGCGATCCTGGCGCGGCAGGCCTACCGGCTGACCCCGGAGGCGCGCGAGGCGCTGGGCCGCTACATCGCGCTGCGTCGCCGGCAGCCGCACTTCGCCAACGCCCGCTCGATCCGCAACGCGCTCGACCGTGCGCGGCTGCGACAGGCCAACCGCCTGGTCGGCGACGGCAGCGGCGCGGGGACGCCGGTCTCCGCAGAGGACCTGGGCAACATCGAGGCCGCCGACATCCTGGCAAGCCGGGTCTTCCGGGAGGCGGAACCCGGCTGAGGCTGCTGTACGGTCGCAGGCGACGCCCCCGCAGCCATCCGCGTGCGCGGTCGAGCGGCGACGCGGAGGACCGACCGGCGTTGCTCCCTGACGATGATCGGGTCTCTGCCGATCCGGGAGGGAGAAGTGCGGTGGGTCAGCTCGACGGCAAGATCGCCTGGGTCACGGGCGCGGGAAGCGGCATCGGCGAGGCGGCGGCGCGGGCGCTGGCCGCGGAAGGCGCGCGCGTGGTGCTGACCGGTCGGCGGCAGGAGGCGCTGGAGTCGGTCGCGGGCGCGATCGCGTCCGCCGGCGGACGCGCGGTCGCCTCGACGGGAGACGTGACCGACAAGGAGTCGGTCGCGGCGATCGCGGCGCGCATCAAGGCCGACCAGGGGCGGCTCGACATCCTGGTCAACAACGCGGGCGCCAACATCCCCGATCGCGCCTGGTCGAACCTGACCGTGGACGGCGTCGACGCGGTGATCGACGCCAATCTGCGCTCGGCGTTCTACTGCGTGCTGGCGTCGCTGCCGCTGATGCGCGCGGGAGGCGGCGGCGTGATCATCCACATCGCGAGCTGGGCCGGGCGGCATCTCGCGCCGGTCTCGGGTGCTGCCTATTCGGCGGCGAAGCACGCGGTGGTCGCGATGAGCCACCTGCTGAACGCCGAGGAAGCGGTGCACGGCATCCGCTCGACGGCACTCTGCCCCGCCGAGGTGTCGACGCCGATCCTCGACCGGCGACCGACCCCGACCTCGGCCGCAGCGCGGGCGCGCATGCTGCAGCCGTCCGACCTCGGCGACCTCATTCGCTACGTCGCGACCTTGCCGCCGCATGTGTGCGTCAACGAGATCCTGATCTCACCGACCTGGAACCGGATGTTCGACGCGGTGCGCGCGGCGGACGCCGCGAGGTGAGGGGTTCAGCCGCATAGGCACGAACTCAAGGAAGCGGATGCCGCTTCCGGCTGGGGATCCGTGACCGCCCTGCTGGCTTTCCCGCAAAGGATCGTGTTTCGGGACGGGCGCGGGCCGTCCTGAGCGGCCTCCCAGCAAGACGGTCCGTCAAGCCCAGTCTGTTGGACTCACGCTGCCGATCCGGCCCTCCGGCGCAGTCCCTTGGCGAACTCCACGAGGGTCGTGGTCGGTTTGCCAAGTTCCCTCCAGGTCCGCTCGGCGTAGAAGGGGTCTTCATGGTCGCCGAAATAGGAGAACATTTGGGCGACGAACCGCATCTTCGGGTTGAACAGGCCGATGATCCGCATGACCCAGACAGGCGCGACCCGGATTTTGAGCGTCGGGTCGTGGTTGGCGACGAACAGCTTCATCGCCCGTTCGACGGTGATCGCCTCCGGCCCTTGCACCGGAACGTCCTGCGGCATGGCCTCGGGGTGCTGGAAAGCTTTGGCCACCTGCCGCGCATAGTCCGTAACGCTGATCCAGTAGATTTTGACGCCGGTGTTGCCGACCCATCGCAGCGCGCGCTTGTCGATCATCATCGGCAGCAGTTCCATGAAGTGCGTCGGCGCGAAGAAGCTGTGCGGGATGCCGGACGCGGCGATCATCGCGTGCCCCTGCATCCGAATGAGGTTCGGCACCACGTTATGCTTGATGCGCGCCGCAGCCGGGGGGTAGGCGCCCAGCGCTCCGATCTTGGCGATATACCGAATGTCGAGCCCGCGAAGGGCGGCCAACAGGTTCGCGACCCCTTCCCGCTCTTCGTAGAAGGAGAGGTTCGGATCGGCCGTCTCGGTGGAGAGGTTGAGGTAGATGGCGTCCACTCCCTGTAGCGCGGCACGCAGGCTGTCCACGTCCCGAAGGTCCGCTTCCACGATCTCAAAGCCCGCCGGCAGCATGGTCCTGGCCTTGTCCGGCGAGCGGACGATCGCGCGCACCTGGAAGGTCTTGGCGATCTCGGCTGCGACGGGCGCGCCGAGGCGACCCGTCGCGCCGACGACGGCTATCTTCGTGATGGAGCGCATGGTCAGTCCCGAATTGTTTGAGCGATGACGCTGTTGAGCTTGCCGGGATCGTAGTGCCGGTCGATGGCGGCCTGCTTCAGACCCAGGCCGCGCAGGAGGAACAGCACGGCGCTTGCCGTCAGCTCCTCCCGGCTCATGCCGTAATCGACGACGTTGCCGCCTGACAGGCTGACGAGGTGCAGCGTGTTCGCCAGATGGTGAACGAACCACAGCTCGGCCCTGCCGGCATGCGCGCCTTCATCCACGTCGCCGGCCGTCCTGGCTGCTTCGAGGCAGTCCGCGAACAGGTCGATCCAGGGCCGGACGTTCCGATCAAGGAACGCCCTGGCAAATCGCCCGTCGTCGAGCAGGCTTGAGGTCACGAGGCGCTTGGTATCGTCGTGGGATTGAGCTCGACCGATGCCGGGAAACACGGCCTGCACCAGCACTGCCACGCCCATGACCAGGGTGGCGGTGGACGGCGCTGCGCCATCGAGCAGGTGAGTGCCGACCGCATTGGCTTCGACGCAATGGTGTTCGAGCTGCGCGTAAAGCGCGTCCTTGGCCGGAAAGTGCCTGTAGAGCAGCGCTTCGGACACCCCCGCGGCTCGGGCGATGATCTTGGTGGTGGCACCGGCTCGGCCGAGGCGCGCGAAGACCGGGGTTGCGGCTACCACGATTGCTTCCCTGCGATCCGTCGCCGGCAGCTTTCTCGAACCTTGAGGCATGAAGCCCTCCCGACCCTCTTGTAAGTGAGTACTCACTTATAAGGCAACGGGGGTTCTTGGCCGGCTAGGCGAGGCCACCGGATTTTCCCGGACGGGAACGCCTCACGGGATTGTCCACTCCTCGGGGAGACTGGAACGGCAGCAGCGTGCGTGCTCTCCCGGAACCTGTTCCCAGACCGGTCCTGCCGAAATCACCCGACCGCGTGAGTAGAGGGACACACCGGAGGGCCAGGGTTCATGTTCGTCGCCGCCGGTGGGCCATGACCGCTTCCCACCCTGCGGTGCCGGTGCATGTTCGCGTTCTCGACGGTCATCAGGATCTCACGTCACGCGTCATGCTGCGCTCGCCTGGTTTCGTCGGTGCCGGGGTGGGTCGCACAGATGACGCCAGATCGTGCATGTTGCCTCAATGCCTCGACCGCGAGGGCTCGCAGGACGGTGCTGAACGCGGACCGCAGCATGCCGTGCAGGCGCCACATGGAAACCGGGCAACGTGGGTCTGCACGGCCTACAGGGGAGAGAGTTGAGGACTTCTCTGGTGGCGTCCTCGATCAACGAGGCCAGGATCAGACGGGCCAGTAGCCGGCTTCGGGCCATGACCGGCTCGCGGGCGACCAGGCGGCGGATGCCCAGGCCGCTCTTGAGGCGCTTGAACGCCAGCTCGATCTGCCACCGCAGCCGGTAGATCGCAATCGCCCGCTCCGGCGTCGCCACCTCCGGCAGCAGCGGGGTCAGCGCCATGAGGAACCTGGCCGAGGCCAGCGTCATTGGCAGCAATGCCCGGTGCGGGGTTTCTTGCCGTGCTTGCGCCGCGCCGCGCGGCCGCCGCCCGTGCTGGCGCAAGATGACGAGACGAGCCGGGGACAGGGGGCGTGACGATCAAACGGTCCCCCGGCTCGGGCGCGTCAGGACAAACGGGGGACATCGACGACCTGTCCCGGCGACAGGGTGCCATACAGGCCAGCCAGATCGACGCACGCCCCGTCCGGGGTGGTCATGCGCAGGCTGTTCCAGCCCACCCGCACCAGGAAGTCGGCATCGGCTGCCAGCACGTGCTGCAAGCCGGGCGGCTTGGCACAGCCGCGGTCGCCGACTGCCAAGTCGCCCTTGCAGAACGCGAACCGGCCGAACCCCTCGCCCGCGTCGGCACCGGTCAGCTCCAGGTCGGCGAAGCCGGCGGTGGCGGGATCGTGAGGCGGCGTGCAGGCGCCAGATCGTTCGGTCGGCACCGGCATGACCGATGCAGCTGCCGTCCATGATCCGAAGCCGGCGGCCCGGAATGCCGTCCCGGGCGGGTGACCTTGCCGACAGCAGCGCCCCGGTGATCTTGCCCAACCACGCGCACGCAGCTCGAAGCCGGCGCCGGAGGGCCACGTCAGAGAGCTGAGCGACGGCGCTGAGGCCGGCCCAGGCCGCTGCCGAGCGACGGCCGAGACCGCCCGGACCATGCGCCACCGGTAGGCGGAGCAGGGTCGCGGCATCGCTGACGTTGCGCCGTCGCACCAGAGCCCCGGCGCCGCGAGCCGAGGCTTCCAGATCCATCACCTGCGAGAGCCGCTCTGGCAGGGAGGGCCAATGGGGATCGAGGGAGGGTGCGGGCGCAGATGGCGTCCGCATCCAGAAACAGATCCGCTTCGCGTCCAGCCGTCAGTTCGCGCCCATGGGGTTCAGCCGGGCGCCCCGGGAGCGGTCGCCGGGCTCAGCTCCGTCCCTCACGCCTCCAGCCGATGAACAACAGGGCCAGCACGCAGGGCAGCAGCAGCCACGCCGGCAGCAGGCGCTGCGACTCCGTGCCGGTCACGATGTGCGCGCCGGTGCGGCGCAGCCCGATCCAGCCGTCGCCGCTCGCCGCCGAGCCCGCTCCGACCAGCCGCAGCTGCGGCACCCGCACCGAGGCCGGATCGTCGCCGAGCCAGCTGGCGGCGCCGCCGCTCTGCCGGGCGATCGGCTCCAGCCTGCCCGCGGTCGCGCGCAGGTCGGCGATCTCCTCGGCGTCCTCCGACTGGTTCGCGGCGTAGGCGTGCCGGTTGCCGTCGCCCACGTCCCAGATCCCGGAGGCTGCCGCCTCCAGGCGGCCGGACAGCACGCCATCGGCGCCCGACGTCAGGTTCATCGCGCTGCGGCTGCCGTCCGGCGCGGTGATCGAGACCCGTGCCGTGGGATGTTCCTGCACCGAGCGGCGGGTGACGGTGAGGTGCTGGTGCGCGATCGTGGCCGAGAGCTGCTCCTCCTCGAGCTCGGGCTCCTTCATCAGCCAGTGCGCGATCCGGCGCAGCAGCTCGGCCTGCGGACCGCCACCCTCCTCGCCGCGCGACCACAGCCAGATCTGGTCGGACAGCAGCATCGCCGCACGGCCGCGGTCCACATGGTCGAGCACCAGCAGGGGCGCGGCGCCGCCGCGTCCGTCCGGCGCAGTCAGCAGCACCTGCCCGTGCGACTCGTCGGGCCGCAGCGCGCGATACCACGGACCCCAGCCTGTCTCGTCGCGCCCGCCCGTGGACGCCGCCGGCATCTGCGGCAGCTCCGCGGTGACCGGATGGCGCCGGCCCAGCGGCGTCGGCGCCGGCTGGAAGCGCCCCTCGACCAGGCCGCCCTCCATCGGCACGTGCGCCGGCAGGATGTCCCCGAGCGGGGTGTCCTGCAGGCTGTTGCGGCCGATCAGCTCGGGGCCCGCGGTGAGCAGCAGCCCGCCGCCGCCGCGCACGAAGTCGGCGATGTTCTGCAGGTAGCCGAGCGGCAGGATGCCACGGTTCTCGAAGCCGTCGAGGATGATCAGGTCGAAGCTGTCGATCTTCTCGGCGAACAGCTCGCGGGTCGGAAAGGCGATCAGCGCCAGCTCGTTCAGCGGCGTGGTGTCGTCCTTGTCCGGCGGGCGCAGGATGGTGAAATGCACCAGGTCGACCGCCGGATCCGCCTTCAGCAGGCGCCGCCAGACCCGCTCGCCCTGGTTCGGCGTGCCGGATACCAGCAGCACGCGCAGCCGGTCGCGCACCCCGTTGATCTGCACCACCGCCTGGTTGTTCAGCGTCGAGACCTCGCCCGGCCGCGCCTGCGCGTCGAGCTCGATCAGCATCGGCCCCGGATGCGTGACCGGCAGGGTGATGTCCTGCGGCACGCCGACCGGCACCTCGCGCGAGATCGGCGGCTCGCCGTCGCGACGCAGCCGCACGGTCGCGTGCGCGCCGGGTGCGACGTCGCCGGCGCCGAGGTCCTCGACCTCGACCCGCAGCGTCGCGTCGTGGCCGATGATCGCGTACGGCGGCGCCTGCAGGATGCGCAGCCGACGGTCGACCTGCTCGCCCGAGGCGGTGATCAGCGCCTGGAGCGGCACCGGGCCGCGGCCGGGGGTGCCGGCGAGGCGCTCGGGCAGGCTGGACGGCACGTCGTGCACCTGGCCATCGGTCACCGCCAGGAT
>CAXTOC010000029.1:0-16229 GCA_964245725.1 uncultured Acetobacteraceae bacterium
GGTACGCTCCCGAGGCGACGTAGGCCGGAGCAGGAAGCCGTAGAGACGACCCAGGAGATTTTGTGGCAAAAGCTGGCCCTGTGCCGAGGCCGCCATCAGAGCGCCCCCTGGCGCTTGAGAACGGTCGGAATGGTCTTGGCGAGGATCGCCACGTCATGCCAGATCGTCCAGTTCTTGACGTACCACGTGTCGAGCTGGACGCGCTGCCTGTAGGTGGTATCGGACCTGCCGCTGACCTGCCACAGGCCGGTCAGGCCGGGCCTGGTCTCGTAGTAGTAGGCGATATCCTCGGCGTAGCGCATCACCTCGGCTCGCACGATCGGCCGCGGCCCGACCAGGCTCATCTCCAGGCGCAGCACGTTGAACAGCTGCGGCAACTCGTCGAGGCTGGTGGCGCGGAGGAAGCGGCCGACGGCGGTGACCCGTGGATCGCGACGCAGCTTTCGTCCATTCTCCCATTCGGACGCCAGGTCGGCATCCTCGGCGAGCGACAGGCGCAAGACCGCCTCGGCATCGGGCACCATCGAGCGAAACTTGAAGCAGGAGAACTCCCGACCGTTGGCGCCGATGCGACGGTGCGCGAACAAGATCGGGCCGCCATCGAGTTTCACCGCGGACGCGATGACGAGCAGGACCGGCGCGCTCAGCAGGAGCAGCAGCGAGGCCATCGTGAGATCGAAGACGATCTTCGCCGCCCGCGCCCCAGGCTTCGCCAAGTTGTTGCGGTAAGAGAACATGACCGTGTCATGGCTGAAGAAGGAGGTCTGGCCGTATCCCAGCACCGGCAGCCCATCGAGACGCGGCATCGTCGAGAACGGCACGCGCGCGCGGACCAGCGACTCGGTCAGGACCCGTGCGCTGCTGACGTTGGGATCGAGTGCCAGAACCAGCATGTCAGCATTCCGGCGCTGCAACAGGCGACGCCAGTAGGAAGGCTGGTTCAAGTGCTGCGAACACAAGAGCATCTCGGCGTCGGCGTCAACCATGTCGACGACTTGATAGCCGAGGCCGGGCTCCGATTGGAGCGCCGTCCTTGCCTGCTCCGCGGCCTCGCCGCTCCCGACGATCAGGACAGGCATCTGCCACATGCCTATGCGGCTGAGCATGTTGCGGGCAACACTCCGCAGGAGAGCTGCAATCAGAGGAAACATCAGCCACGTCAGGACCAGGAAGATCCGTGAGTCGTGTTGATGAGAAGAGTACTCGAGAAAGCCAGCGCACAGCATCGCTGCGACGCTGATACCGAGCATGTCGCGCAGCGCGCTCCAGAACGGCATCCTGCGCCAGTAGTGACCATTGCGTGCGAACGCGATGAGCACGCCAATCAGTATCAGGGCCTCACCAGGGAAATTGGCGTGTCGGACGAGGTCCGCCAACGGTCCCCCTGCCATCGGGACCCAGCGACCCGCAAGGCGGATCAAGACCGATGCGAGGATCGCGGCGCCGATGAAGGCGGCGCAATCGGCGGAAACCTGGGATGTTGCGGCGACCGCCTGGCCCACTCGTCTGGACCGCACTCGTGCAGCAAGCGGTGTCTCGATGGCTGGCTCCAGCCAGTAGGACTCTGGCTTGAGCTGCTTGCGGCGTTTGGCATCGTCGTCAAGTCGGGCTTTGCCAGCGAAGTCTGACCCTGCAGGGGTTGAGCTCAACATGATTTTCGCACCGTTCAAGGAAGGGCCGCAGCAAGGGACCAATGCCGTCTTTGACGGTCGTTCGATTTATCGCCGTAGAAGCCAGCGATTTTGTCAAATCCGGCTTGGTGCCCTGAGGCACGGCGACGATGCTTCCATGTGAGCGTCACATGGTGCGACGCACAGTTAATGCATTCCAGGCGGCGCTTGGGGATCCGTCAGCGCTTTGTGACAGTTTTGCGTCGACACGCACCCTTCGAGGTCAATTTCGAACGCCTCGATGTACTTTGCTGTACGGTCACGCGGATGCGGCTCGGATCGCCCCAACGTGTGGGGTGTATTTTCTGCCGATCATCGAACGCGGTGACAGCGTACGGTTTCGTACGCTCGGGCGATGTCGACTAAAGTTCCGCAAGATGGTGGGAGTTCATAATTTTGTCAGAAAGCGATCATTGCTCGACTTTTGTGATCGCTTCCGCGCAGAACACATCCGATAGCCGTTGGCTCCGCTAGTTTGATCAGGGGAGGCATGCAACCTTGACGAGAGTTTCGAATGCGATATTTACGTCTAACAAGGTACTGATCGCCATCCCACACGCGGAGGAAGCGATCCTGAGACTGAACCTCACCAGAGTGCGGCTGGTGGGCGGCCAAGTGCTGATCGAGCAGGGCCAGGCAACCGAGCACATCTACTTCATCGAGAACGGCGTCGCGGCGCTGGTAGCGCAGAGCGCGCCCGGCCAGCCACCCGTGCAGATCGCGATGATCGGCCGAGAGGGTCTGGTTGGCGCGCTGGCTCTGCTCGGTGCTGATACGCCGGCCTTCGGCAAGGTTGTCATGCTGCTGCCGGGCACGGCACTGCGCATACCGGTCGCAGCCTTGCAGCGCGTCTTCGAGAGTGCGCCGGTGCTGCGGGCGATGTCCCTGAACTGGGTTTCCTCGCTGACTCGCCAGCTGATGCAGGCAGTTGCTTCAAGTGTCACCGACACCTTGATGATACGCTGCGCACGATGGCTGCTCATGGCGCACGACCGCAGCGAGGGCGACGATCTGGCTGTCACGCACGAGCTGATCGCGACAGGTCTGGGCGTGCGAAGAGCCGGTGTGACGCTCGCCGTCATGTCTCTGCAGCAGGCAGGCCTCATCCGTGCGGCGCGCGGGCGCATCAGGATCGTGGATCGCGCCGGGCTGGAGCGGCTCTTGGAGCAGGATGACGGGTCGGTCGACAACGCCGCAATCGGTGAGGTTTCGCCCATCGCGGAGCCGCCAGCCTTGCATGTCGATCCGCGGCTTCTCCGGCCGCACGGCATGCACTAGGCCGCCCGCCGACCATGCCGAAGACGCCGACCACGAACACGAGGGTGGGCTCCGATCGCCCGCAGCTGGCAACGCGCCGTCAACTCATGGCCAGCGGCGCCGGGCTGGCCACCGCCTGGTTGTCCGCCGGATGTGGCGCCGAAGCGGGGAGCGCCGCCGGCACCGCAGCTTCCGGACCTTCCGGCATCAACGCCAGTCCCCTCGGCCTCCCTGGAGCGTTCAGGCTGGTGGGGGACTATCGCTTCGGCCGAGGTCCGGCCGCCAACATCCGCAACAAGACCGAACTCGCCCAGTATTTTCGTTTCCGCTACATCTACAACCACGGCCAGCTCGACGGCCTGGACACCTATTGGTCCCGTCATCGGGACTATCCGGATGGAGATCTTCGGTCCCTCCACGTCTTCGAGCAAGACTGCCTGGTGCTCAAGGCGCGGGTACCTTCCGGCGGCGGCCTGCGGTCACGTGGCATCGAGTCGGGAATGCTCCGCGCCTTGATACCGGTCACCCCAGGCATGGTCGTCGAGATGCGCGCGCGGCTGCCGCATGGCCTGGGCACCTGGCCAGCGTTCTGGCTCAACCCGGGCGTGGAGCGGCCAGGTGGCAAGTTCTCCTCGACACCCTGGCCGCCGGAGATCGATATCTTCGAGTTCTTCGACTGGCAGGGCCGGGATCGACCGCGCCTCATGACGTCCCACATACAGACCGCTGGCAAGCCGGAGCGTTATGGGAACCCGCACGACACCTTCAGCCTCTACCGGCACGATGACTATGACCCCGGCGTCGACTTCTCCGCGGCCTATCACACGTTCGCGCTGGACTGGCAGAAAGACGAGCCAGCCTGGATCGTCGACGGCAAGAAGGTCAAGCAGACGCACTATGTCTGGTCGGCGCCTCCGGCGCACATCCTCATCACCAACCAGATCGGCACGAACCTCAAGGGCGTCAATCTTGCAGGCATGACGGCTGATGAAGCAGGTTGGGATTATCGCGTGGCCTACTTGCGGGTCTGGCAACGTGGCTGAACCCGGAGCGGCCTGACCTTCCGCGCCCGAAGGAGAGGCTTGGCCTACCGCGCCGAGCCCGGTTGATCTTCATGACCGGTGCGTGTGACGCCTACCGGGTCGACGACCCGGCCAGCATGGTTCTGGAGAGCAGGACATCCGCGCCGACAGACTCGGCACGGAGCCGCGCTTTCAAGGTGTCGGCGAGCCGCACCGCCATGGTGACGATCATCTGCGTCGGGTTGGCGTGGCTGCACGTCGGAAAGACCGAGCTGCCGGAGACATAGAGGCCCGAGATGCCGTGGACCTGGCATTGCGGGTCGACAACGCCGGTGGCGGGCGTCTCCGACATCCGGGTGGTCCCGGTCGGATGAGCCACGTCAAGGAAGCTCGCCGGGAAACGTCGAGCGCCACGAACCCAGTCCGCCAGCCGAGGGCGCGGCTTGCCGAGACGGACGAACTCCTGCTCCACCAGCTCCGCGGTGCGACACACCGTCTCCTGCTCCTGCTCGCCGATGCGCCACGAAATCCGCGAGAGAGGAAGCCCATGCGCATCCGTGCGGTCTGACAGGGTGACGCGGCTGTCCGGGTCGGGGCACTGTTCAACCATGACATCGAGCTCAAGGCCGCGCAGCTTGCGCGGCAGGCTGCCACGACCGGTGAGGTGGTGGCGCAGACCCTTCGCCAACAGGCCGGCGTTGCTTCCGATGATCGCGACGTCACGCCGGAGGTGCGCCTTGCCCCTGAGCACCCGCTTGAGCGCATGCCACGGATCGTCCTCGGTGACGACCTCGCTGACCCAGGCCGAGCAGTTGAGCAATCCTTCTGCCCTCTGCACGGACGGACTCAGCTTCACGCCCTGGCGAAACATGCGCACGCCTCCCGATGCCCGGACCGTGTAGAGCCCGAACTGGCTCGGCAACTCGTTGGCCGTCCACATATCGAAGCTGGCGACGGAGCCGCGCGGGTGGTCCATCAGATAACGCCCGACGAGATCCCGGGCGTTCCCGAGGCCGCATCCGGCATTCCGGTTGGACGCCAGCAGCAACCTGCTGTTCTCGATGGCGCCTGCGCAGAGCACGATGACCGAGGCAAAGACCGTGGTTCGCTGTCCGTCGCGGAACACGACATCGACGGATTCGGCGGCCGACACGGCTTCATTGGTGTTGATGTGCAAGGCGGTCGCGCCGGTAAAGATACGCGCCTTGTCGGTGACCGTGTTCATCAGGCGACTGCCGAACCGCATGAAATCGTATGGGTTGGACGGGTCCTTGCTGTACTGCCAGACGATCGGCTCCAGGTAGCGCCTGTCGAGACGCGAGCTGGACGAGCTGCTGTCGCGTCCATGCGGTCGACGCCGGTAGAGGTCGCGCTCGGTGGCGAGACCGAGATGGGCGGCGACCCGCTCCTGATACGGCGCCAGTTCCGAGGCATCGAAAGGCCAGCCCGAATGCGGCACCCAGGGCCTGCTCTCGTAGTCGATGTCGTCGAACGCCGCACACCGCCCCATCCAGGTATGCGATGATCCGCCGAGCATGCGGTTGCGGACCGACCATTGGTCGATGACGCGGGGCGCGCCGACGTTCTCGATCTCGTTCAGGGAGTCGGTGTATGGATGACGATGGGAGGCCCCGCTTTCCAGCAGGACGACGTCGATAGCCGCTTCGCGAAGCTCGCTGAAGATGGTGCTTCCGGCAGGGCCGCTGCCGATGATGCAGATGTCGGTTCTGATCGGGGGAGCTCCTTCGTGACACTCAGGATTACCACCCTGATCCATGTGGTCCAATGCCTCCCGATCTCAGGCTGATTCAAAATTGATCCGCCAGGAGCAGATCGTGCCCGACGTCGCAAAGTTTGGCAGCTCATGCCACGGCAACCTTCGATCGCGTGCTGCTGACCTCTTGTTGATGTGCCCCGCAGCGTGCTCGCCGCCGCATCTGGTCCAGCCGCGGCGCTGAATTCGTGACCCGCAAGGCAGCAGGCCAGACGCCTCGCCTGCCGTGAGTCCGCCCTCCGATGTCGATCGACATTCAGGTTCGGCGGGTAAGCCGCGCCGCGTTGCGCATAAGCTTGGGCGCAGACCAGCTTACCGTTCGCGCTATGGGTGACGGTGTGCGCATGACGTAAGTCATGCATGTCTGCGCGAAACTTCGCTCAGCTTCAGGAACCCTGCTGAGGAGCTCCCTCGCCATGGCGAAGTCACCCCGCTCGAACGCCCAACGTATCATGCCCCTGCGGCGTTGCGGCAGGTCGGCCAGGAGAGCAGCCTTGAACGCTCCCGTGAGTCCCGAACCGTGCTCCTGGATGAACTCGAACGTTCGCAGCTTGTAGTAGTCCATGATGAAGATGTCCGACGTCGCGTTGCCCTCGTGGCGGCGATACATCAGCAGCGGCTTCCAGATTACGGCGAGCCGTCCCGCTGACAGCAGCCGGGCGTTCAGGTCGAGTATCTCGCCTGTGGGGTATGGGAACCTCACGTCGAACGCTCCAACCGCCATCAGCAGGTCCTTGCGCGCGACCATCTGACCCGGCTCGTAGGGGTTCCTGATCAGCAGCCGCTCGACCGGGAACTTGTCGACGAAAGACCAGGGTTCCGCAGGTGACCCGACGCCCTGCCAATAGCCGGTCGGCATGCCTCGAAACCCGGTCGATTTGCGAGGGCCGTCACTGTCGAACCACTGCTGGTCGGTGATGATCACGTCGGCACGGCCGTCCCGTACGACCTCCTCGACCGAGGCGAGGAAGCCGGGCAGGTGGTAGTCGTCATCGTCGAGCAAGGAGATCCAGGCTGACGTGGCTCGCTCGATGCCGAGATTGCGCGACGCATCCCGGCCCTTGTCGGCCGCCCTGACATAGGTGACGGCGTCGCCGAACTCGGACGCTATCGTCTGAGCCTGGGCGGATTTCCCGTTGTCGACGACGATGATCTCACGCGGCCGAACGGTCTGGGCCAACTCAGCGGCGATCGCCTGCCGGAGCATCTCGGGGCGGTCATGAGTCGGCACGACGGTCGAGACGTCCAAAGTCAGTTCACTCATCTGCCTCCCCTGCGTCGACATCGCATGGTGAGCGCGCGACAGCCCGAAGGTTTGCGCTCAGCCGGGCGGCGAATTTGCTGCCGAGCGGTGTCGGGCTTAACACCGTACCATGCCGTACTTTACTCTAAAACTGTCGTAAAGAGGCGAGACTCACGCCCCATCTTCTACGGCGGCACCTGTTTATCGTGTGCTATTCTTACGACTCCCACGGCGTGAGCAAGAGTCTTCTTGCGAGGACCTGGACGCCTGCCACTCGCCACACATCCGGGCTGTCTGTGACTGCGACCGCAGGGCCGACGAACGAGCCGGACATCGGAGCTGAGAATGAAAGTTGTCGCTGTCATCCTGGCCGGAGGAGACGGTTCGCGCAGCGGCTTCTCGCGCCCCAAGCAGCTCGTGAAGCTGGCCGGCCGCCCGATCATCGCTCACTGCCTCGAACGGTTTCAATCCCACCCCGACATCAGCGAGATCGCCATCGTCACCACCGAGGCGTGCATCAACGACATCGAGAGCCTCGTCAACCGCGAGCGTCTGACGAAGGTCAAGAAGGTTCTCATGGGCGGCCGCGAGCGCTACGAGTCCTCCCTCGCCGCGATCAGGGCCTACGAAGCGGCAGCGAAGGACGAGGAGGTCAGGCTCCTCTTTCACGATGCCGTCCGACCTCTCGTCAGCCACGGGACGATCACCGACGTCATCAGGGCCTTGAAGCACTACGCGGCGGTGGATACGGCGATCGGATCTGCCGACACCGTCATCATGTCGGATGGCGCCACCAACACCATCCGGGAGATACCCGACAGGAAGCTGGTTCGCCTCGGCCAGACGCCGCAGGGCTTCCACTACGAGGTGATCAAGCAGGCCTACGACCGGGCGCTGCGGGACCGGTCCTTCAAGACCACCGACGACTGCGGGGTGGTCCTCAGATACACCCCGGAGGAGAAGATCTTCATCGTCGAGGGGTCGCCGTCGAACCTGAAGCTGACGTACCAGGACGACCTCATGGTCATCGACAAGTTCATGCAGAGCAATGCAGGGCGCCGTGTCAGCGCCGAGGTCGAGACCCTGGCGTTGTCAGCCCTTAAGGGCAAGACGATGCTGGTCATCGGCGGTACCGGGGGCATCGGCGCGTCGCTCGCCGAACTCGCCAGAGCCTACGGCGCCGAGGTCGTCGTTGCCGGACGTTCGACCGGGATGGATGTCGGCAACGCCCGGAGCGTCTCGAAGTGCCTCGAGCAGGTCATTGCCGAACACGGCCGCATCGACGTCATCGCCAACACGGCGGCGGTGCTGCAGCGCCAGCCTCTCTCCACGATGAGCATCGACGACATAAACTTGAGCATCGATACCAACATCCGTGGCGTCGTCAATCTGGCTCGCCTGAGCTATGACCACCTACGGCAGACACAAGGGCATCTGCTCCTGTTCGCGTCGAGTAGCTATACGTACGGAAGAGCGTTCTATTCGACATACAGCGCCTCCAAGGCGGCAGTGGTGAACTTCGCACAGGCTCTGGCCGAGGAGTGGAGCGACGACAGCATCAAGGTGAACTGCGTCTGCCCCGGCCGGTCGCGGACGCCGATGAGAGTGAAGGCGTTCGGGGCGGAGCCGCCGGCGACGCTCCTGGAACCGGTCGAGGTCGCGCGGAAGGTCCTGGGCATCCTGGTCGGACAGACGACCGGGCTGATCTTCGACATCCCGAACGTCTGATGCTCGGACAGTCGACGATCGAAGCGACATGCCGATCGCGAGAGGTGCGCCGCCTTTGACGAGGACCAAGAAGTATCTCCTCCGTGCCGGGAAATTCGTCGACGGCTTCCTCAATGCGACGCTCCTGCAGATGTCGAAGCTCAGCAGGCGCCGTCCCGACCATTGGCTGTTCGGGCACGGAGGCGACAGCTTCGGCGGCAACTCGAAATACCTTTTCCTGTGGATGACCCTCAAGCGCCCGGACATGCGGGCCGTGTGGGTCAGCGACAACGAGCAGACCCGCCGCCTGCTGCTCAGCCACGGCCTGCCTGCGTATCGTCGATGGTCATACCGAGGTATGCGGGCAGCGCTGCGGTCGAAGGTCTTCGTCTACTGCCATGATATCACCAGCACCCATGTGCATCTGAGCGGCGGCGCCTGCCTGGTCAACCTGTGGCACGGTGTCGGGCTGAAACCGACCATGTTCGGTGACAAGACCGGGGTCATGAGCCTCTACCAGAAGTACGCCGGGAGCCTGGCTGGCCGGCTGATGTTCTACCAGTACCTGGTCAGGCCCGACATGCTCGTGACGACCTCGGATTTCATGCAGAGGCATTTCACGTCGCAGTTCGAACTGCCCGCGCAGCGCGTCCCCATCCTCGGCTACCCGCGTCTCGACTGCATGTTCGACGAGGAGCTGAAGGCGTTGGCGCTCAAGATCGACATGATGGAAGGCTTCACCTTCAACCGGGCCGCGTTCAGCGAGGTCTATATCTACATGCCGACCTGGCGGGACTCGCGCCGCCCATTCCTGGATGAAGCGCTACCGGACCTGGATGCTCTGTCCGCGGCCTTGGCGACGCGCAACGCGATCCTGTACGTCAAGCTGCATCCCCTGACCTCGTTTTCCCTTCCGGCCAAGCATGGCAACATTGCGCGTTGGCCGGAGGAAGTCGATTTCTACACGTACCTGGATCGCTTCGATGCCCTGATCACCGACTACTCTTCGGTTCTCTACGACTACCTTTTCGTCAAGAAGACCGGCGCGGTGTTGTACGTCTTCGACTACGAGGATTGGGTGTCCAAGGACCGCGGCCTGCTCTATCCCTTCGAGGAGAATACCGCCGGCCTGCGGATAATGAATTTCGAGAGCCTCTGCCAAGCGATAATCGACGGCCGTCTCGTGCAAGAGGCAGAGGCTGCCGGGCAGAGCAGAATCCGGGAGAAGTTCTGGGGCGGGAGCTCCACTCCCGCCTCCGCTGCGATCATCGCCCACGTCGAGCAGACGATCTGCTGACATCATCAGGTCACGGCTTCGCCACGGCTCCGATGTACTGACCCCAGGCGGCGGATTCGCCCGGCTTGGTATCCGAGCTGTACGAGAACTCGTAGTTGCCGCCACCGTTGCTGTTCCAGACGTTGACGAAGGCGACCGTCAGCCCAGCCGCCTGTGCCGTCGTGATCTGGGAGGCCAGCCACTGAGGGAAGGTCGGGTCGTCCTTCACATCCGTCTTGGCGTTGGAGTTGCCCGCGCCGGCTTCGGGGATCGCGAACGGCTTGTTGTGCAGCTCCGCGAACTGGACTAAGCTGGTGAAGCTCTGGCTGTGGCCGCCGCTTCCATCGTTCGACCACTTCGTCGCCGCCGGGTAGCTCCAGTAGTGCGAGCGATTCACCGGGTTGGCGATGAACTGGGCGACGCTCGTGTCCTCGCCGCCGGTGGCCCAGTCATGGTAGGTCGGCGGTGAGCCGCCGTCGGAATACGGATAGATGTCGGAATAGATGTCCACGCCGATGACATCCACGTAGGCATCGCCCGGGTAGAGGTTTGTGGTCGCCTCGGCCACGCTGTAGTTGGTGGCTCCCGGGTTCCACACCACTTCCACCGTGATCCCGGCCGCTTGGGCTGCGGCGTGGAGCACGGCGTAGACGTGCTGATAGGCGGCTACCCAGTCAGCCTGGTCCTGCGCCGTCGTGCCGGTATATGTATTGCCCTGAAGGTTCATCTCCCACCCGACCCGGAAGATCACCAGCTTGTAGCCCACGTTCGCCCAGGCCTGGACGATCTGCTTGGTGATGGTGTCGTAGTTTCCAGCGGAGAAGTTGCGGAACTGCGCGTCCGACGAGGCTGACCCGGAGGCTATCGATGCCAGCGGGAAGGCGACGCAAGGGATCAGGCTCTTGGCGGCCGTCGAGGCGGCGTTGGAGGAAGCCGCCCATTGCGAGTTCGAGACCCAGTTCGCCACCGGCTGGGTGTAGTCGATGTAGAGGTCGATCATGCCGGCGCCCTCCTTCATCGCTGTCGTGAAGCTGGCGTAGTTGCTCTCGAACGTGGCCTCACCTGACGCGCTGGCGTTGTTCGGGTTGCCGACATAGACGCCGAGAACAGGCGCGGTCGTGACCGCTGCCGCGGTTGCCTGCGTGAGCGGCGCCGACGCCAGCATCCCGCAGGCCGCGGTCACGACTAGCGCCACTGCATCCAGGCGGCGATTTCTAGAATTGGAGGTTTTCCTCGAAGCTGCGATACGACCGGCAACCTTGGAACCAACACGCATGATAATTGATATCCATTTCAAAATAATAACGTGAATCTGATGCTTAACCGTATCGAAGTTGCCCGGGATCTGCAAGCATTTTCGGTAACGCATTTGTGAACATGAGCGGGTCCTCGTCCTGAGGGAGCAGAAGCCCGGACGCTGCCCTGATGGTCGCAGCAGGCCGGCCAGAACTGTTATTCTGTAATGACTACAGGACGTTGCAACCGATGGCGCCAAGCCGCGGAGACCCGTCATGCCGGTCCGGCTTGACGAGCACGGCCTTGCGTCGGCCAGGTCTGCGCCCAGCCTCCGGCGGTCGAAGGTCTCCCGAAGCCGGCTCGCCGCCGGCACAGGTCGAGACTTTGACATTACGTCTTGGCTGGTGCGGCAGATCCCGTTACACACGTTTGACGCGAGTGCCGCTCGCATCCTCGAGGTATCCGCCGGCGGCGTCGGTTGCTGCCAGCGCCGCACACCCTGCAGGAACGCAGGAGTCGTTGGAGGCTGAGTTGACGGTGCCGGCCATCTCGCTTCCGCCGACCGACGCGATCGCGCTCAGTTCGATCGCCGCCTGCGCGCGGTCAATATCGAGGAGATCCTGATCGCTCAGCGCTGCTACGATTTCAGCAGATCAAAGATCAGGCGGCGCTGCGACCGCTCGCCGGAGGTTCTCGACGTGACCGAATGAAGTGAACCTCGATGTCGGACCAGACCCACCGCGCCGTGCCGAGCGCAGCGACGCTCCCTGCCGCGATCAACTTGACCGCGGAGATCAGGCGATCCTGATGCGTCGGACCGGGGCAAGCACTGCAACTTGGACAGGAGAGCCGGGACATGAGCGACATCGTCGATCGGCGCAAGCAGCAGCGGGCGCGTGAGGAGCGCCTGAGCGCAGGCGCGAGCTGCGCGAACGGCAAGATGGTCAAGCCTGAGCACGCCACGGCATTGCTGGAGGCCGTCATCCGCTCGGGGGATCGCCTGTGCATGGAAGGCGACAATCAGAAGCAGGCAGACTTCCTTGCCGGCGCGCTGGCCAGGGCGGATCCGAAGAAGATCCATGACCTGCACGTCGTTCAGTCCGGCATCGTGCTGCCGGAGCATCTCGACCTCTTCGAGAAGGGCATCGCGAAGAAGCTGGACTATTCCTACTCGGGAACGCAGGGCGGCCGGGTCGCACGTGCGCTGAACGCCGGAAAGGTCGAGCTCGGAGCGATCCACACCTACATCGAGTTGTTCGGCCGCTATTTTATCGACCTCACCCCGAACGTCGCCCTCACGGTCGCGCGCGCCGCCGACCGCGAAGGCAATCTCTACATGGGGCCGAACACCGAGGACTCGCCGGTGGTGATCGAGGCGACGGCGCTGAAGCAAGGCATCGTGGTGGCCCAGGTCAACGAGGTGATGGACAGGCTGCCGCGGGTGGATGTGCCCGGCGACCGGATCGACTTCATCGTGCAGTCGCCCGAGCCGTTCTACGTCGAGCCGCTGTTCACCCGCGATCCCGCCCAGATCACCGAGACGATGATCCTGACGGCGATGATGGCGATCAAGGGCATCTACGGGGAGTACGGCGTCAGGCGGCTCAACCACGGCATCGGCTTCAACACCGCCGCGATCGAGCTGCTGCTGCCGACCTACGCCGACAAGCTCGGACTCAAGGGCAAGATCTGCACGCACTGGGCGCTCAATCCGCACCCCACGCTCATCCCGGCCATCGAGTGCGGCTGGGTCGAGCAGATCCACAGCTTCGGCTCCGAAGTGGGCATGGACGAGTACATGCGCGCCCGGTCAGACATCTACTTCAACGGACGCGACGGTTCGATGGCATCGAACCGCATGTACTGCCAGGTGGCGGGGCTTTACGCGACGGACCTGTTCATCGGCTCCACGTTGCAGATCGACCTTGCCGGCAACAGCTCAACCATCACGCAGGACCGCATCGCCGGGTTCGGCGGCGCCCCGAACATGGGCTGCGATGCGCACGGTCGCCGCCATCCGAGCGACGCCTGGTTGAAGGCAGGGCGCGAGGCGTCCGACGGCCACTCGGCGCTCACGCGCGGGCGCAAGCTCGTCGTGCAGGTCATCGAGACGTTCAGCGACAAGATGGTGCCGACCTTCGTCGAGAAGCTCGACAGCCTGAGCCTGGCGGAGAAGCTCAAGCTCGAGCTGGCGCCCGTGATGATCTACGGCGACGACATCACGCACATCGTCAGCGAGGAGGGCATCGCCAACCTGCTGCCGTGCCGCACGACGGAGGAGCGGGAACACGCCATACGGGGCATCGCGGGCTTCACCGAGGTGGGCCGCGGGCGCGACCGCAAGATGGTGGAGAGGCTGCGGGAACGCAAGATCATCCAGCGTCCCGAGGACCTCGGCATCAACCCGCTGCAGGTCCACCGAAGCATGCTCGCCGCGCGCTCGGTCAAGGAGCTGATGCGCTGGTCGGGCAACCTGTATGATCCGCCGGCCAAGTTCCGCAACTGGTAGAAGTATCGCTTATGGAAAACCTCAAGATCAGGCATTCGGCCAGGAGTCCGCTTCCCGGCAAGAAGCAGCAGGCGATCATCGGCGTCGTCGCATCCGGAAACCTCGAGATTCTGCTGGAGCGCGTGCTGCCGGGGGAGCATTGCGAGGTGGATATCAACACCACCACGAGGGGCTACGGCGACACCTGGAGGGCGGTCGTCGCCGACTTCGTCGAACGACACTCGCCGGGCGGGCTGCGCATCTCGATCAACGATGGTGGCGCCCGCCCCGATACGGTCTACCTGCGCCTGATGCAGGGCAGCGCGCTGATGGAGGCCGAGTGATGGAAGACGCTGCGACGCATGACCAGGCGAGCTGGTTCCAGGCGACCGCGCGGCAGCGCGTGGACGGCCTGCTGGACCCAGGCAGCTTCACCGAGTTCCTGGGTCCGGCCGAGCGGGTCCAGAGCCCGCATCTCGGTCTGTTCGATCTTCCGTCTGCCTTCGATGACGGGGTGATCATCGGCCGCGGCAGTCTGGACGGCGAGGCGGTGTTGCTCGCGGCCCAGGAGGGCCAGTTCATGGGCGGCACCTTCGGCGAGGTCAGCGGCGCCAAGATCGTGGGACTGCTGCGCGCCGCCCGCGACGACGCAAATCTGCCGCGGACGGTGCTGCTGCTGCTGGACAGCGGCGGAGTGCGGCTGCAGGAGGCGAACGCGGGCGAGCTTGCGGTCGCCGAGGTGATGCGCGCCGTCGTCGAGGCACGTTGCGCCGGGGTCGCGGTGATCGCCCTCGTCGGCGGCAGATCGGGCGCATTCGGCGGTGCCGGACTGACCGCGGCGACCTGCTCCCGCATCGCGGTCTCCGAGGAGGGCCGCATCGGCGTGTCCGGTCCGGAGGTGATCGAGACGAACAAGGGCGTCGAGGAGTTCGACGCGGCGGACAAGGCCCTGGTCTGGAGCACCGTCGGCGGCAAGAACCGGAGGCTGATCGGGGGCGCGGACGCTTTCGCACGCGACACCATGCAGGGCTTCCGCGAGGCGGCCATCGCGCTGGTCGGCACCGCCCCCTCCTTCGACCTCGAGACCTTGAAGGCCGAGCAGGCTCGCCTGGCCGAGCGTCACCGGCGCCTCGGGCAGTGCGACGACGCCGTCGCCATGTGGAGGGCGCTCGGCATCGAGCACCCGGAGGGCATACGGGACATGGACCACGCGCCGTTCACCACCATCGCGGACAGCCTGAGGGAGGCCAATCATGACGCTCGATGACGTCCTTGCCGGCTTGTTCCCCTCCGGCCACGACGTGACGACCAGTACGGAGGGATGGATCACCGGCCACGCCAGGCGCCGCGGCGGCGAGCCCATCGCTGTGATCGGTGTCGCGAACGGCGTGCCGCTGAGCGCGGCCGGCGTGCTGCCGCTGGCGGCGCACGTGCTGGCGGTCGTGGAGAAAGGGGGTGACACCCCGATCCTGGTTCTCGTGGACACGGAAGGGCAGCTGATGGCCCGGCGCGAGGAGATGATCGGTCTCAACGAGTATCTCGCCCATCTCGCCAAGACCCTGCTGCTGGCCAGCCAGCATGGACATCGCACCATCGGGCTGGAGTACGGCCGCGCATCAGCGGGCGCATTCCTGGCCACGGCCATGGCGACGGACAGCCTCGTCGGTCTGCCGGGTGCGGAACCCGCGGTCATGGACCTGCCGTCCATGGCCCGCGTCACCAAGCTCCCGGAAGACAAGCTGAAGCAGCTGGCCAAGACGACGCCGGTGTTCGCGCCCGGCCTCGATCCGCTCGCCCGGACCGGCGCCGTGGCGGAGATCTGGGACCCCAAGCAGCCGCTCGACGAGCAGCTCGAGACGACATTGGGGCGGGCGCAGCGGAAGGACGTGCGCGACCAGCTCGGCGCGGAGCGCCAGGGAAGGCCGATGGCGGCCAAGGTCGCCTTGCGGGTCATCGCGGCGGCGACTGGACAGGGGCACGATGCTGCGGCGGCATGACCTGCTGCGTCCCGACCCGGCGGCCTGGGATGCGATGCTGCGGCATCGTCCGGGGCTGGCCGAGGTGCCGCTGGTGGCCGAGTGGGCGCAGCTCGGCCGCCCTGTCATCGTCCGCCGCCGCCTGCCCGACGACGGAGCGGGCGACGTGCACGCGACCGGGCTGTCGTACTTGACCTCTCGGTCGGACCTGCATCTGTTATGGCCCGCCGCCCACGAGGCGGCAGCCGCCTCGCTGGTGCAGGCGCTCATCCGGCTCGACGCCGCGGCACCCGTTCGTCTCGACGGCGAGCTGGTGCTGCCCGACGGGGCTGGAGTGCAGTGGCGCGAGTTCATTCAGGCTGACGGCCCGACCGCTACCCTGCTCGTCAAGACGATGAACGGCGTGGAAGCGCGGCGCCGGGAGGAGCTGTTCCGCACCCCGGTGCCGGCGTGACGGCCGCGGCGGCCGCGCCCGCCGCCCGCTGCGTCGAAGGTCTCGGCACTCGTGTGGCGGGGGTCGCGACGGCCGCCCTGCTGGCCGAACTGCAGACCTGGCCGAAGCCCGGACTGGGCCGCCCCG
>CAXTOC010000030.1:0-5301 GCA_964245725.1 uncultured Acetobacteraceae bacterium
GTTCCTGCCGCTGCAGACCGTGCGCGGCCTGGTCGGCGTGCTGGGCGTGCGCTCCGAGCGCACCCTCGACGATCCGCTGCTGCAGGCGATGGAGGCGCTGGCCGATCAGGCGGCGATCGCGCTGGAGCGGGTGCGTCTCGCCGCCGAGGCAGCGCGAGCCGAGGCGCTGCAGGGCACGCAGCGGCTTCGCACGGCCCTGCTCGCCTCGCTTGGTCACGATCTCCGCACGCCGCTGGCGGGCATCCAGGGCGCGGCCGGGACGTTGCGCATGGCCTGGGAGAACCTCGCGCCGGCGACGCGCGCCGACCTGCTCGCCAGCATCGAGGACGACGTGAGCCGCATGGCGCGCTTCCTCGGCAACATCTCCGAGCTGACCCGCCTCGAGAGCGGCGAGATCAAGCCGCGGCTCGTCGCGGTGGACGTGGCCGACACGGTGCACGCGGCGCTCGCCCGCCTGCCGCTCGCGCTGCTGGTGAGCGTGCAGGTCGAGGGGAGGGTGGACGCGCTGGCCGATCCGGCGCTGCTGGAGCAGGTGGTGTTCAACGTGCTGGACAACGCGATCAAGTACGGCCCGGCGAACGGGCTGGTCCGGGTCCGCGCGGCGCGGGAGGGCAAGATGGCGGCGATCGAGGTGGAGGACGAGGGCATCGGCATCCCGCCCGAGGACCTGCCGCACGTGTTCGACAGCTTCTTCCGCGTCCGCCGCGGCGACCGGGCGGCGGCCGACTCCGGGACCGGCCTCGGGCTCGCCATCGCGCGCGGGCTGATCGAGGCGATGGACGGCCGGATCGAGGCGCGCAGCCCGCGTCCGAACCGGGCGCCGGATGCGGCGCCGGGTGCGGTCGTCAGCATCCGCGTGCCGGCCGCCGCCGCGGGAGCCTGGCCCGCATCCTCGTGGTCGACGACGAGCCGCAGATGCACCGCTTCCTGCGCCCCGCGCTCGAGGCGGCGGGCTACGCCGTCGAGCGTGCGGATACGGCGGCCGAGGGACTGCGCCTGGCCGCCTCGCGCGCGCCGGACGCCGTGCTGCTCGACCTCGGCCTGCCGGACCTCGACGGCCAGGAAGCGCTGGCACGGCTGCGCGCGTTCAGCGCGGTACCCGTGATCGTGCTGTCCGCCCGCGACCGCGAGGCCGACAAGATCGCCGCACTCGACGGCGGCGCGGACGACTACGTGGAGAAGCCGTTCGGCGTCGGCGAGCTGCTGGCGCGCATCCGCACCGCGCTGCGTCACCGCCGGGGTCAGGAAGGCGTCCCCGAGATCATCCGGCTGCCGGGGCTGGAGATCGATCTCGCGCGGCGGACGGCGCGGCTCGACGAGGAGCAGCTGGCGCTCAGTCCGCGCGAATGGGGCCTGCTGTCGCTGCTCGCGCGCCACGCCGGCCGCGTCCTGACGCATCGCCAGATCCTGACCGCGGTCTGGGGACCGGCCCATGCCGACGACGTGCAGTATCTCCGCGTCTATGTCGGCCAGCTCCGGCAGAAGCTGGGCGGGGCGGCACGGCTGATCACGACCGAGGCAGGTGTCGGCTATCGGATCAGGGACGACCTGTAGTCCCGGCGCTCGTCGCACTCCTCAGGCGGGCGCCTCCTCTGTCGGGTCGTAGAGGGACGGCCGCGACGGCATCGCGATCGGCACGATCGCGCCGCTCCGCTGCGCGCTCACGCAGGCGTCGGAGGCGACGGCGGCCGCGTAGCCGTCCCAGCTGCTCGGTCCGACCGGTCCTCCCCGGCCGCAGTGGTCGATGAATTCCTGCAGCTCGCGGTCGTAGGCGTCGATGAAGCGCTGCTTCCAGTCGGTCAGGATCGCCGTCGAGTTCGTGCCCGCGCGGCGCAGGCCGACCGCGCTCGGCTCGGGCAGCCGGGCGGTGCCGAGCTCGCCGACGACCTCGCACTGGATGTCATACCCGTACTGGCAGTTGACGAAGATCTCGACGTCGATCCGCACGCCCGCCGCGGTCTCCAGCAGGACGATCTGCGGATCGCGCATGTCGATGCGCAGGCGGCCCGACAGGCGCGGGAACACCACCTGGGCGGAGACGTACTCGTCGCGCAGCAGCCAGCGCAGCACGTCGAGCTCGTGCACCAGCGTGTCGTTGATCGCCATCTCGGTGGTGAAGTGCGCGGGCGCCGTCGCGTTGCGGTGCGCGCAGTGCACCATCAGCGGCGCCCCGACCGCTCCCTCCTGCACGACGGCCCTCAGCGCGCGATAGCCGGCGTCGTAGGGCCGCATGAAGCCGACCTGCACCAGCCGCCTGCCGTGCGCGATCTCCGCCTCCACGATCCGGCGGCACTCCGCCGCGGTAGTGGCGAGCGGCTTCTCGCAGAACACGGCCTTGCCAGCCTCGATCGCCGCCAGCACGTACTCGGCGTGCGTCGCACCCCAGGAGGCGACGAGTACGGCGTCGACCTCCGGCGCCGCGATCAGCGCCTGGCCGCTCTCGTGCACCCGCGCGTCCGGATACGGCCTGGCCGCGATCCGCGCCTGCTCGAGGTCGATGTCGCTGACGGCCACCACCGACGCACCGCGCAGCACCCGGCTGCATCGCCGGATGTGGTCTAGCCCGATCGCGCCGGTGCCGATCACGCCGATCCCGAGTGTCATCCCGACATGGCTCCGGTTCAGCCCAGCGTCGGCATCACGAACTCGGCCCCCGCGCGTATGCCCGTCGGCCAGCGCGAGGTGACGGTCTTCAGCTTGGTAAAGAAGCGGATTCCCTCCGGTCCGTGCATGTGGTGGTCGCCGAACAGCGAGGATTTCCAGCCGCCGAACGAGTGGAAGGCCATCGGCACCGGGATCGGGACGTTCACGCCGACCATCCCCGCCTGCACGCCGTGCACGAAGGCGCGCGCGGCGTCGCCGTCGCGGGTGAAGATCGCGGTGCCGTTGCCGAACTCGTGGCCGTTGACCAGTTCGAGGGCGTCATCGAACGCCGGCGCGCGCACCACCGAGAGCACCGGCCCGAAGATCTCCTCGCGGTAGATGCGCATGTGTGCGCTGACGTCGTCGAACAGCGTGCCCCCGATGAAGAACCCGTCCTCGTAGCCCTGCAATCTCAGGTTCCGCCCGTCCACGACCAGCTTGGCGCCGTCGGCCACCCCGGCCTCGATGTAGCCGGTTACCCGCTCCAGGTGCGCCCTGGTCACCAGCGGCCCCATCTCCGCATCCGCCTCGGTGCCGGCGCCGATCTTCAGTGCGCGGACCCGCCGCGCCAGTGTCTCGACCAGCTCGTCCGCCACGCCGCCGACCGCGACCGCCACCGAGATCGCCATGCAGCGTTCGCCGGCCGAGCCGTAGGCGGCCCCCATCAGCGCATCGACGGTCTTGTCCAGGTCGCAGTCCGGCATGATGACGGCGTGGTTCTTGGCACCGCCGAGCGCCTGCACCCGCTTGCCGTGCGCGATACCGGTCTGCTGGATGTGGCGCGCGATCGGCGTCGAGCCGACGAAGCTGACGGCCTGGACGCCCGGATGGCGCAGGATGGCGTCCACGACCTCCTTGTCGCCCTGGACGACCTGCATGACGCCGTCCGGCAGCCCGGCACGCTTCAGAAGGTCCGCCAGCATCAGCGACGCCGACGGATCGCGCTCCGACGGCTTGAGGATGAAGCAGTTGCCCGCGGCGATCGCCATCGGCATCATCCACAGCGGCACCATCACCGGGAAGTTGAACGGCGTGATCCCGGCCACCACACCCAGCGGCTGGCGCATCGAGTAGGCGTCGATCCCGCGCCCCGCCTGCTCGGTGAAGTCGCCCTTGAGCAGCTCCGGCGCGGCGGTCGCGTACTCCACCACCTCCATCCCGCGCGTGACCTCGCCGAGTGCGTCCGACAGCACCTTGCCGTGCTCCGACGTGATGATCGCGGCCAGGTCGTTCGCGTGCTGCTCGAGAAGGTCGCGAAACCGGAACATCACCCTGGCGCGGGCGAGCGGCGTCGTCGCGGCCCAGGCCGGGAACGCACGGCGCGCCACCGCCACCGCCGCATCGACATCCTCGGCCGAACCCAGCACCACCTGCCGCGCCACCCGGCCGCTGGCGGGTTCGAAGACGTCCGCTCGTCGACTGCCGTGACCGCCGCTGCGGAGGCCGCCGATGAAGTGTTCGATCTGCTCGGGCATTTCCACGTTCCTTCGGGCGTCGGCGTCGTGCGGGATCGTCAGTACGGCAGATGCGCCTGGTCCGGATCCATCGTGAACTTCCAGGCCCGGCGCGGCCCGGCCATGACGTTGAGGTAGTAGAGGTCGAAGCCGTACGGCGCGCCGACGGGATGATAGCCTCTCGGCACCAGCACGACATCCCGGTCCGCGACCGCCATCGCCTCGTCGAGGCTGCCGTCCTTGGTGTAGACGCGCTGCAGCGCGAAGCCGGAGCCGCGTCGCAGGCGGTGGTAGTAGGTCTCCTCCAGGTAGGTCTCGTTCGGAAAGTCGTCGGTGTCGTGCTTGTGCGGCGGGTAGCTCGACCAGTGTCCGCCCGGCGTCACCACCTCGACCACCAGCAGCGTCTCCGCATCCGCGGTGTCGGGAAGGATGTTGCGCACATGGCGGGCGTTGGTGCCGGTGCCGCGCACCAGCTCGCCGGCATCGTCCGGCGTGATCAGGCGCGGCTCGAATCCGCCCTTGGCGGGCGAGGCGCAGACGGCCAGTTCGACCGGCCCGACCGCACGCACCGAGAAGGGCGTGCGGGGCGGGACGTAGACGGCGTGCGGACCGGCCTCGAACGGATCGGAGCGACCGCCGATCACGCCGAACTCGAGACCGCCGGCGGCGATCTCCGCCGCGCCGCGCACCAGCACCAGGCACAGCTCGCGGCCGTCGCCGGGTCGCCTGATCACGTCGTCGCCAAGCAGGTCGAGCACCTCGAAGCCGACGAAGCCCCAGCCGGCGCTCTGCGGCGTGATGTGATGCACGACGCGGTCCGCACCGGGGAGGCGCGGGTGGACGAGGAGCCGCGACATCAGCGCAGCCCCGCCTCGGACAGGAAGCCCGTGAGGTTGCGATACCCCATCGTCGCGTAGGTGAGCGGGTGCGCCCTGGCCGGATCCTGTTCCGCCTCGACCACGACCCAGCCGTCATAGTCCGGCAGATGCCGCAGCAGCGACGGGAACTCGAGCGAGCCGTCGCCCGGGACGGTGAAGATCCCTGCCAGCACGCTGTCGAGGAAGCTCCAATCGCTGCGTCGCGCCCGCTCCATCATGTCCGCGCGCACGTCCTTGGCGTGGAAGTGGCTGATGCGTTGGCGGTAGCGCCGCGCCAAGTCGGCCGGATCGCTGCCGCCCCAGGTGGCGTGGCCGGTGTCGAGCAG
>CAXTOC010000030.1:5311-16147 GCA_964245725.1 uncultured Acetobacteraceae bacterium
GATGCCGAGCTCGCGGCCCTGGCCCAGGACGGCGTCGAGGAAGCTCCAATCCTCCCGATCGGCGCGCGCACGCACCTCCGCGCGGATATCCTTGCAGTGGACGTGGCCGATGCGGTCGCGATGGCGCGAGGCGAGCGCCGCCGGATCGGCGCCGCCCCACGCGGCGTGGCCGGTGTCGAGCAGGAGCTGCACCTCCGGGCCGGTATGGACCATCAGCAGATCGATCTCTTCCGGCGTCTGCACCACGGTGCCCATGTGGTGGTGGTAGACGAGGCGTATGCCCTCCGGCAGCAGAGCTCGGCCGAACGCGGTGAGGCGCTCGCCGAAGCGCGCCCAATCGCCGGCGGGCAGCACCGGGCGCCGCGACAGCCTCGCCGTGCGATCGGTGTGGATCGTGTCGGAGGTCTCGCAGACGATCATCACGCTCGCACCGGTGCCGCGGAGCAGATCGAGATCCGCCCGCGCGTGCCGGAACTCCTGCTCCGCGCCGCGGCGCAGCAGTTCGACGGAATGCCAGCCGGACACGAAGCGAAGACCATGCGGCGACAGCGCCGCGTTCATCGCGGGCGCCGTGGAGGGGAACTTGTGGCCCTTCTCCACCCCGTCGTAGCCGGCCTGCGCGGCCTCCGCGAGGCAGGTGTGCAGAGGCGTGTCGCTGCCGAGCTCGGGCATGTCGTCGTTGGACCAGGTGATCGGGTTGATGCCGATGCGGATGGTCATGGTGTCCTCTCCCCAGCGCCGCGGCCGGCGGTGATCTACTCGCCGATCCGTTGCTGCCGGCGCGCCTCGAGGTAGCGGGCATGCGCGTCGCGGACCTCCTGGCGCACCGAGACCTCCGGCACCGCGACGTCCCACCAGCTGCCGCCGGCATCGGTGGTGGCGGCCGGGTCGGTGTCGATGACGATCACCGCACTCCGCTCGCCCGCGCGCGCGCGCAGCATCGCCTCCTCGAGCGCCGCCGGATCGGCGACCTTCTCCGCGACGGCGCCGAGCGCACGCGCGTGGGCGACGAAATCGATCGACGGGTAGGCGACCATGTCCTGGCTGTCGGCCCAGAGATTGTTGAACGGCGCGCCGCCGCATTGCTGCTGAAGCCGGTTGATGCAGCCGTAGCCGTTGTTGTCGAGCAGCACGACGATGATCTTGCGGCCGAGCATGACCGAGGTCTGCAGCTCCGAATTCAGCATCATGTACGAGCCGTCGCCGACCATGACGATCACCTCGCGGTCGGGGCACGCCATCTTGACGCCGAGCGCACCCGCGATCTCGTAGCCCATGCAGGAGAAGCCGTACTCCATGTGGTAGCCGCCCGGGAGCTCGGGCTGCCAGTGCTTCTGCAGCTCGGCCGGAAGACCGCCCGCGGCGCACACCACCACGTCGGTCGGCAGCGCGCCGCGACGCAGCGCGCCGATCACCTGCGCGTCCGAGGGCTTGGATTGCTGCCCGGGTCGTGGCGGGGCGGTGTAGTGCCGCGCCGTCTCCAGCCACTCGTCCCGCGCCCGCTCCGCCCTGCGGGTCCAGGCCGGGTCGGCGCGCCAGTCCCCCAGTGCTGCGGACATCTCCGCCAGCCCCGCCTGCGCGTCGGCCACCAGCGGCAACGCCCGGTGCTTGCCGGCATCGAAGGGCTGCGCGTTCAGCCCGACGATCCTCAGCTCCCGGTCGCGGAACAGCGCCCACGATCCGGTGGTGAAGTCCTGCAGCCTGGTGCCGATCGCCAGCACCAGATCCGCCTCCCGCGCCAGCGTGTTCGCCGCCTCGGTGCCGCTGACGCCGATGCCGCCCATGTTCATCGGATGCGAGGCCGGAACGGACGACTTGCCGCCCTGCGTCTCGCCGGCGGGAACGCCGCGCTCGGAGAGGAAGCGCGAGAGGGCGGCCTCGGCGCCCGAATACAGCACCCCGCCGCCGGCGATCACGATCGGTCGCTCGGCGGCACGGAGTGCCGCGACCGCGGACGCCAGCTCGCGCGTGTCCGGACGCGGCCGTCGCACCCGGTGCACGCGCTCGGCGAAGAAGCCTTGCGGGAAATCCCAGGCCTGCGCCTGCACGTCCTGGCAGAGTGCGAGCGTCACCGGCCCGCAGTCCGAGGGATCGGTCAGCACGGCCATCGCGCGTCCGAACGCCGGGACGATCTGTTCGGGCCGGGTGATCCGGTCGAAATAGCGCGAGACCGGCCGGAAGCTGTCGGTGGCGGTGGCGGTGCCGTCGCCGAAATCCTCGATCTGCTGCAGCACCGGGTCGGGCACGCGGCCCGCGAACACGTCGCTCGGCAGCAGCAGCAGCGGCAGGCGGTTGACGTGCGCGACCGCCGCCCCGGTGACCATGTTCAGCGCGCCGGGCCCGATCGAGCTGGTGCACGCCATCGCGCGGCGGCGGCCTGACGCCTTGGCATAAGCGGTCGCCGCATGCACCATGCCCTGCTCGTTATGGGCGCGGAACGTCGTGATCCCGTGGCGCGCGCCGTGCAGCGCCTCGCCGATCCCGGCCACGTTGCCGTGCCCGAAGATCGCCCAGACGCCGCCGAAGAACGGCAAGATCGCGCCCTCCTCCGTCTCGATCTTCTGGGCGACCATGGCACGCACCAGCGCCTGAGCCATCGTGAGCCGCACCGTTCCCATCCCCGTCCTCCGCTCAGGCGACACGCTGGCGCAGCCGTTCGTCCCAAGCGCGGACCAGGCCGGCGAAGTGTTGCGCCATCATGTCGACCGCCTCCGCGTCGTCGATCTGGCCGGCGAGCCACTTCCTCGCGGGGTCGCTGAAGATCGTGCGCCCGATCGCGAACCCCTTGACCCACGGCGTGGCGGCGGACGCGGCGAACGCCCCGGCCAGCTCCTCGGCCGGCGCGTCGAGCCCCAGCATCACGACCCCGCGGCAGAGCGGGTCGTGCGCCTCGATCACCTCGCCGATCCCGCGCCAGGCGGCGCTCGAGCGCTGCGGCTCCAGCTTCCACCAGTCCGGCTTGAGCCCGATCCGATACAGCCGCTCCAGGATTTGCGGCACCGTGTCGTCGGCGAGTGTCCCGTGCTTGCCGGCGATGATCTCGATCAGCAGGTCGCGGCCGAGGCGCCGGCAGGCATCCTGCGCGCGCGCCAGTTCCCGCTCCTGCCGCAGGCGCAGCGCCTCGTCGTCGTCGGGACGGTAGAAGCAGAGGCACTTGACCACCTGGTCGAGCGGCCACTCCACCAGCTGCGCGCCGAGGCTCCCGCCGTTCTCGAAGTCGAGCGGTCGCGAGCCGGTGCGCTCGATCGGGCGCGCTACCCAGAGCCCTGCGTGCGACGCCGCGAACAGCGCCTCGCGACCGTGGCGTCCGTCCAGGAACATGCCGAAGCCCGGCCGTCCGCCGGCCACCCGTGTGGCCGCCCTGACCGCCAGCAGCTTGAACGACGCGATGCGATCGTGCGGCGCGCCCACCTCGTCAGCGATCTGCTCGAGCTGCAGCCGGTGGTCGCAGGCCAGCGCTCGGATCGGCGTCGTCTGTGTCCGGCGCGTGGTGGCCCAGTGCACGTGGTTGAGTGCGGCGTCGTGACGCAGTGCGCGATGCGGGCTGCCGTGGTCGAGGAAATGCCGCAGCTCGGCGAAGCTCGGGAACTCCGGCGAGCAGAGCAGCCGCGACACCGCGATGGCGCCGCAGGCGTTGGCGTAGGCGCAGCAGGTCGCGAGCGGCTCGCCGCGCAGCCAGCCGCGCAGGAAGCCCGACATGAAGGCGTCGCCGGCGCCGAGCGTGTTGTAGACGTCGACCGGAAAGCCGGGGCCGTGGATGCCGTCCTCCAGGCGATCCGGGATCGGACCATCGAACACGACGCAGCCCATCGGACCCCGCTTGCAGACGATCACCGCGTCGGGCGCGAGGCCGCGGATGGCGCGGATCGCCGCCAGCGTGTCCTCGCTGCCCCCGGCGATGTGCAGCTCCTCCTCGGTGCCGACGACCAGGTCGCATCCGGGCAGGATCGCGGCGAGTCGCTCGCTGACCTCGGCGGAGCGGATGTAGCGGTTCTCGCCGTCGCCGTGGCCGGAGAGGCCCCAGAGGTTCGGCCGGTAATCGACGTCCAGGATCACCTTGCCGCTGGCGGCGCGCGAGATCCGCATCGCGCGGCGCTGGGCGGCGGCGTTGTGCGGCTGGGCGAAGTGGGTCCCGGTCACCACGATCGACCGCGCTCGCGAGATGAACGCCTCGTCGATGTCGCTCTCGTCCAGTGCGCTGTCGGCGCAGTCGGTGCGGAAGAAGATGAGAGGAAAGCTGCTCGCGTCGCGCACGCCGAGCACGGCGAGCGCCGTCAGGCGGCGCGGATCGGTGCGTATGCCGTCGACGGCGACACCTTCGCGCGCCGCCTGCTCGCGGATGAAGCGGCCGAAATGCTCGTCGCCGACCCGGGTCACCAGGCCGGAGCGCAGCCCGAGCCGGGCGGTGCCGATGGCGATGTTGGTCGGACAGCCGCCGACCGCCTTGCCGAAGCTCGACATATCCTCGAGCCGCGCGCCGATCTGCTGGCCGTAGAGGTCGACGGAGGACCGACCGATCGTCACCAGGTCGAGCTCGTTCTGATCCATGACGCGCCTCCTGTCTGTGCAACCCATGAAGCCGTTCCACGGTTCCGGTCAAGGTGGAACAGTGGTTCCAATCAAGGTTTCCGCGCGTGGGACCGTGCCCTGCTCCTCCTCGACGCGCTCCTCTCGAACCGTCTCGTCCTCGGCGCTTCCGGCAGTGTCGGCCGGATTGCGAAGCCGCGCGATTGGAACGTTCGTTCTATGATCGGCGGGATATCGGGCCGCTCGCCGCCGTCATGCCGGTCGATGCAGTTCGTGTTGCAGCGCGTTCAGGCCGGCGCCGCCGGCCATGTGGAACATGAGGTTGTCGAGGCTGAGCTCCGAGCGCGGGGCGTCGAGCTCGACCTCCCCGCGTGCCAGCACCATGAAGTGGTCGCCGACCATGTAGGCGTGGTGCGGATTGTGGGTGATGAAGATGACGCCGACGCCCTGCTCCCGCGCCGCCTGCGCGATGTAGCGCAGCACCAGCCCGGACTGCGTGACTCCCAGCGCCGCCGTCGGTTCGTCGAGGATCAGGACGCGGGCGCCGAAATGGATCGCCCGCGCGATGGCGACCACCTGCCTCTGGCCGCCGGAGAGGGTGCCGACCGGCTGCTCGAGATCGTCCACCGCGATGCCCATCCGGCGCAGCTCCTCGCCGGTGCGCTCCGACATGGTCTCGACGTCCAGGCGCAGGAACGGGCCGAACCGGCGCTTGATCTCCGATCCGAGGTAGAAATTGCGCCAGATGGACATCAGCGGCACCAGCGCCAGCGTCTGGTAGACCGCCGAGATGCCGAGATCGAGCGCCTGCCGCGGCGAGGTGAAGTGCACGGGCTTGCCGTCGACGGCGTAGACGCCCTCGTCGTGGGCGTGCAGCCCGGAGATGATGCTGATCAGGGTCGACTTCCCGGCACCGTTGTCGCCGAGGATGCAGGTGACCTCGCCCTGCCGCACCGACAGGCTCACGTCCCGCAGCGCGGTGAAGTTGCCGTAGCTCTTGCAGACGTCACGGAGTTCGATGATCGTGCGACGGTCCATGCTACCTCCCCGTGCTGGCGCGCAGCCGCAGCCACCCGTTGAAGATCGTCGCCAGCAGCAGCATGGCGCCGACGAAGTACTGGAACCAGTTCGGGTCCCAGTCGGCATAGATCACGCCCTCCGTCGTCATGCCGAAGATGAAGGCGCCGAGCGCCGAACCCGCGGCCGAGCCGTAGCCGCCGGTCAGCAGGCAGCCGCCGACGACGGCGGACGCGATGTAGAGCAGCTCGTTGCCGATGCCCGCACCGGACTGCACCGTGTCGAAGGCGAACAGCAGGTGCATCCCCATGAACCACACGGAGACGCCGACGAGCATGAACAGCCCGATCTTCACCTTCCTGACCGGGATGCCCACGGCCCTCGCGCTGTCCACCTGGCCGCCGACCGCGAAGATCCAGTTGCCGACCTGGGTGCGGAGCAGCACCCAGGTCGCCGCCAGGGCGAAGGCGACCCAGTAGAACACCGCAACGCTCAGGTTGACGTTGCCGATGGTCAGGGTCGAGGCGAAGATCGCGTGCGCGGAGTCGAAGCCGTCGATGCCGCTGATGTCGGCCGTCGCCACGTTGCCGGTGATCAGCTTAGTGATCGCGATGTTCAGGCCCTGCAGCATCAGGAACGTCGACAGCGTCACCAGGAAGCTGTGCAGCCTGGTGCGGATCAGCAGGTAGCCGTTCAGCCAGCCGATGCCGAGCGAGAGCAGCAGCGCCAGCGCCACCCCGGCCCAGACGTTTCCGATCAGCTCCGTCGCCGTGATCGCGGCGGTGAGCGACGAGGCGGTGACGGCGACGCCGGCGCTCAGGTCGAACTCGCCGCCGATCATCAGCAGCGCCACCGCGACCGCGGGGATTCCCACGCTCGCCGACTGGTACAGGATGGTCGCGATCGAGGAGAGCTGCCGGACCGGCGGTGCCACGACGTAGAAGAAGGCGAAGACCAGGACGACGCCGCCGAGCGATCCGATCTCGGGCCGTTTCAGCGCCCGCTTCCACAGCGCCTGCCGCGCCGGGCGACGTCCCGCACGGCCCGCGAGCGTCGCATCACCTCGGCGCAGGGACCCCGACCGGTGGGCCTCCTCGGAGAGGTCCGCCACCGCCTAGCGCGTCCCGCGCTTGGCGTACTTCGCGACCAGGTCGATATTGTCCTTCGACACGAAGGCGGGACCGGTGAGCACCGCGTTGCCGCCGCCGGCGACGTCGCCGTTCCACTTGTTCAGCCAGAGCAGGTTGACCGCGAGGTAGCCCTCGACGTACGGCTGCTGGTCGATCGCCCACTGCACGGTGCCGGACTTGATGAGCGTCGAGACCCGCGGCGTGAGGTCGAAGGTCCCGACCTTGGCGTGGCTCCCGGCCATCTGCACGGAGGTGGCGGCGGTCGGCGCGAACGGCGCGCCCAGGGTCACCACGTAGTCGACGGCCGGGTCCTGCTGCAGCTTCGCGACCATCCGCGACTGCGCGCTCGCCATGTCGTAGCCGGGGACGTAGAGCACGGTGAGCTTGCCGTGGAAGGTCTTCTGTATCCCCTCGCAGCGCTCCGCGAGCTGGACCGCACCCTGCTGCTGGTCGACGCAGACCACGCTCTTCGCCCCCTCGGCGTTCAGCCTGTCGCCGACCGCGGAGCCGGCGATCACCTCGTCCTGGCCCACGAAACCCAGCAGCGCGGCCTTCTTCCAGTTGTCGCTGCCGGCGTTGAAGCCCAGGACCGGGGTGCCCGCCGCCTGCGCCTTCTTGACGTTCGGCGTCTCGGCGTCGGGGAAGGCGAGGGTGAGCGCGATCCCGTCGACGTGCTGCTGCAGCACGTTGGTGATGAGCTGGGCCTCGCCGGAGGCCGTCGGGTCCGCCAGGTAGATGAGCTTGACGTCGTCCTGCTTCGCCGCCGCCTCCGCGCCCTTGCGGATGATGTCCCAGAACGTGTCGCCGGGCTGCCCGTGCGTGATCATGGCGATCGTGTAGCGCGGCGGCGCGTCGGCCGAGGCCGCCATCGGCGCCAGGACGGCGGGAAGTGCGAGTGTGGCGCGTCGGCAGAGCGCGGCGAGCATGTTCGTCTTGCGTGACGTCATCTTGTTGTCTCCTCCCGCGCCCGCCTCGGTTCGGGCGGGCGCATTGCTGACGACCGGCTGGCTGCCGGCGGTGGCGCTCAGAGGGCCTCCTCGGGCGCCGCGCCGACCTCGTAGCCGCCCCAGATGGTCTGGTCGTACTCGATGACCGAGCCGGTCATCAGCCCCGACTCCGCCGTCGAGAGGAACACCACCGCGCGCGCGACCTCGAATGGGTCGATGAGCCTTCCCGCGGGTTGTCGACTGGACGCCTCGTCGAGCCAGCCATCCTGCGCACCATGGTATTCGCGCATGATCCGGTCCTCGCCTTCAGACGCCATCCAGCCGATGTTCAGGCCGTTGACCCTGATCCGGTTGCGCAGCAGCGCGTAGCCGGTATTGCGCGTCAGCGTCGCAAGCGCCCCCTTGGACGAGCAGTAGGCCGCGATGAAGGGCTGGCCGGCGAGTGCGGACATCGATCCGATGTTGACGATCGTGCCGTGGATCGCCTCCCGCCGCATGATCCGGATGGCCTCCTGCATCAGGAAGAAGGGTGCCCGGACGTTCACCGCGAAGATCCGGTCGAACAGCGCCTCCGAGGTGTCGAGGATGGTGCCGCGATCCGTCACGCCGGCTGCGTTCACCAGGGCGTCGACACGGCCGAACAGACGATCGGCTTGCGCGATCACCTCGCGACAGGATTCGACGCGTCCGAGATCCGCCTCCACGAAGACCGACCTGGTGCCGAGGTCCGACTCGATGGCGGCGGCGCAGGCGCGCCCCTTCTCGACGCTGCGCCCGCAGAGCACGAGGCCCGCGGCGCCGCGCTCGGCGAAGGTGCGGGCGATGGCGGCGCCGAGCCCCTGGGTGCCGCCGGTGACGACCGCGATCTTGTTCGTCAGGTCATGCATCGTCCGTGCCTCGGGTTGACGGTGTGCGGGCGGTGCGGCGCATCGTCGCGCGGCTCAGGCGACGTCGAGCTCGACCGACCGGCCGCTGCGCGCGGATCGCTCCGCCGCCTCGGCGATGCGCAGCGCCTGGATGCCGTCGCGCACCGTGACCGGCATCGGACCGCCGGCGTCCACGCAGCGCACGAACGCGCGCAGCTCGTTGCGGTAGGCCTGCTCGTAGCGCTCGAGGAAGAACTCGACCAGGCGTTCGCGGCTGTCGGTGCGGTCGCGGTCGTACCGGCGCACGGTGTTGGCGCGCAGGTTGTCGTTGAGGAGCATGCCGCGCGAGCCGAAGATCTCGAGCCGCTGATCGTGGCCATACGCAGCCTGACGGCAGCAATTGATGTGGCACTGCCTGCCGGAGCGGGTCCTGAGCAGGATCATCGCGGTGTCGCTGTCGCCGAGATCCGCGATGCCGGGGTCGACCAGGCAGCTCGCCATCGCGACGACCTCGACGGGCTCGTCGGGCAGCAGGAAGCGGGCCATGTCGAAGTCGTGGATCGCCATGTCGCGGAAGATCCCTCCCGAGTGCCGGATATAGTCGGCGGCCGGCGGCTCCGGATCCCTGCTGCTGATGACGATCTGGCGCACCTCGCCGATCCCGCCATCGTCGATCGCCTGTCGAAGCGCCGCGGCGGTCGGGTCGAAGCGACGGTTGAAGGCGATCATCACCCTGCCGTCCAGCCGCTCGACCTCGGCGGCTGCGGCCACGGCGCGCCCGGTATCCAGGTCGATGGGCTTCTCGCACAGGACGGACTTGCCGTGGCGGACGGCCTGCAGCATCAGCTCGACGTGGGTGCCGGTCGGGGTCCCGATCACCACCGCATCGACCCCCTGGTCGGTGATGAACGCCGAGGGATCGGCTTCGGCGCGGCCGCCGTAGCGCCCGACCAGCTCCGCGGCCGCCGTGCCGAACGGATCGGCGACGCCGACGAGCGTGCAGCCCAGAGTTGTCGCGACGTTGTGCGCGTGGACCCGTCCGATGCGTCCGGCACCGAGAACGGCGACACGGATCATGGCTGTGCGGCCGCGGTGATCCACCGCCCGAAGGCGAGATGCGACGGATCGGTCGATGCCGGCATGGTCACTGACGTTCCTCCTGGCGGACAGTCTGAAACATCCAGTTTCTCTGTCTCTCGTTATGGAAATCACATTCCAAACACTTCACCCTGTCAAGAGCTTCGGTGACGTTCTCGATCCGAATTCACGGTTTTGGAAGCAGGCAGCGCCGGCCTCCCTTCTTCGCCCTGTCGCCCGAGCCGAGCGACCGCGCCGCATCAGTCGGGCATTCGCTTCCTCATGCGTCCTCGATGTCCCGGAGCGACACCCATCGCGCCTCGCTCGAGGAGCGTCGGATCGCCTCCATGACGCGCGTGACCGCCAGCGCCTCGCGGAAATCCGCGTCGCTCCGCCCTCGTCCGGCCACTGCGTCGAGCAGCCTGCGCACCTCGATCACCTTCAGGTCGTTGAAGCCGAGCTGGTGGCCGGTGGCGGGGATGAACGCGCCGTACTCCGCGTGCGCCGGCCCGGCATGGATGGTCGTGAACCCCTTTCGGACCGGGTCACCGCCGGCGCGGAACAGCCGCAACTCGTTGAACCGCTCCTGGGTGAAGGTGACGGCACCCTTCGTCCCCCGCAGCTCGAACGCCAGCTGCATCACCTCGCCGGTCGCAAGCCAGCTCGCCTGCAGTCCGGCGGTGAAGCCGCGGTCGGCGAACCGCACCAGCATCGCCGCCTGGTCGTCCACCTCCACCGCGCGCGCCCCGCCCCCGGGCAGCGGTCGCGTCGCGTGGATGGTGTCGAGGCGGCCGCACACGCTCTCGACGTCGCCCAGCAGGAAGCGCGCCAAGGCGATCGCGTGGCTGCCCAGATCCGCCAGAGCGCCCCCCGCCTGGCGGCTCTCGCAGCGCCAGGAGAACGGCGCCGCCGGATCGGCCATGAAGTCCTCGCCGAAGACGCCGCGAAAGCCAGTCACCTCGCCGATCTCGCCGCCGCGGACGATCTCGCGCGCGATCGTCATCATCGGGTTCTTCAGATAGTTGAAGCCGACCATCGTCACGATGCCGGCCGCCTCGGCGGCGCGCGTCATGGCGATCGCGTCGTCCAGCGTGGTCGCCAGCGGCTTCTCGCAATAGACGTGCTTGCCCGCCTCGATCGCCGCCAGCGCCATCGGCGCGTGCATGAGGTTCGGCGTCGTGATCGCGACCAGATCGACCTGCGGATCGGCCACCAGCGCGCGCCACTCGTGGGTCGAACGGGCGAAGCCGAGCGCGCGGGCGGCCTCGACCG
>CAXTOC010000031.1:0-15927 GCA_964245725.1 uncultured Acetobacteraceae bacterium
CGGAGCCAAACTCATCGATATCGAGGATTTGTTCGAGCAGCAGCCGCGCCTCGCGCCGGGGCGACTCCAGGCCCGACTCGGCCAGGCGCCGTTCCCCCCAGCAGATCAACTCGCCGAGCGGCGCGCCCACGCTCTCGTCCTGTGGCCCCATCCCGTCCTATCCTCCGTCCCGATGCGCCCGTCCGCGATTTTGTCCCTGCTGCTGGCCGCCGCCATCCTCGCCTCGCCGGGGCTCGCCCGCGCCGCGAGCTTCATCGTGGATGACGGGCGCGCGGCGCCGGAGCTCGGCGGGGCGACCGAGCTCTACATCGACGAGAAGCTGGTGGCCTCGTTCCGGCTGGATGGCGGCCGCCGCCAGATCGACCTGACGCTCACCGTGCCCGACCGCAGGGACGGCCGCGGCCACGAGGCGTACGGCTACGCGCTGTGCGGCGCCATCACCATACGCACCGCGCAGGGCGCGATCGAGACCCACGAGGTGAACGCGACCGGATTGCTGCACGACCCGGACGGCCACCGCTTCGAGGCGCTTGGAGCGGCGGACTTCACCCGGTTCTACCTCGCCGATCCCGCCGATCCCGCCGCCGCCGAGAGCACCACCACCCGCTCCGGGTTGTGCCGCGCCTCGATCTCCTGAGGCTCGCGCGCGGCTCAGGATCCGTCGGAGGCCAGCAGCGCCGCCTGCTCCTCGGCGGTCAGCGCGTCGATGAACTCGTCGAACTCGCCCATCATCACCCGGTCGATCTTGTGCAGCGTCAGGTTGATGCGGTGGTCGGACACCCGGCCTTGCGGGAAGTTGTAGGTGCGTATGCGCTCGCTGCGATCGCCGGTGCCGACCTGCGACCTGCGGTCCGCCGCGCGGGTCTCGTGCAGCTGCGCGCGCTGGCGCTCGTAGAGCCGGGCGCGCAGGATCTTCATCGCGCGGGCGCGGTTCTTGTGCTGGCTGCGCTCCTCCTGCATCGCCACCACGATGCCGCTCGGCATGTGGGTGATGCGCACCGCGCTCTCGGTCTTGTTGACGTGCTGGCCGCCGGCGCCGGAGGCGCGGTAGACGTCGATGCGTAGGTCGGCTTCGCTGACGGTGACGTCCACCTCCTCGGCTTCCGGCAGCACCGCCACCGTCACCGTCGAGGTGTGGATGCGTCCCTGGCTCTCGGTGGTCGGCACGCGCTGCACCCGGTGCACGCCGGACTCGTATTTCAGGCGCGCGAACACGCCGTGCCCGTTGATGGTGGCGATGCCCTCGCGCAGCCCGCCGAGCTCGCTCTCGTCGTACTCCAGCAGCTCGAAGCGCCAGCCGCGCCCGTCGGCGTAGCGCCGGTAGGCCTCGAACAGCTCGGCCGCGAACAGCCCCGCCTCGTCGCCGCCGGCGGCCGGGCGCAGCTCCAGGATGGCGCTGCGGGCGTCGGCCTCGTCGCGCGGCAGCATCGCCAGGCGGATCTCGTGACGCAGCCCGGGCAGGCGCTCGCGCAGGTCCGCGAGCTCGGCCTGGGCCAGCTCGCGCATCTCCGGATCCTCCAGCATCGCCGCCGCCTGGCGTTCCTCGGCCTCGGCGGCGCGCAGCTCGTTGATGCGCGCGACCACCGCGCCGAGCTCGGCGAACTCGCGGGAGCCGCGGTTGAACGCCTCGCCGGACAGCCCCGAGGAGAGCTGGTCGCGCAGCTCGTCGGAGCGGGCGACGATGCGGTCGAGCCGGTTCTCGAAGTTCACGGCGGCCCGAGCAGGTGGGCGACCAGCCGGTCGAGCGCGACTTCGCTCTGCGTGCCGCGCGCCAGGTCCTTGACCTGTGCTGCGCCGCGGGCGAGCTCGTCCTCGCCGAGCAGGATCGCGAACGAGGCGCCGATCCGGTTGGCGCGCTCCAGGCGACGCTTGAGGTTGCCCCGGTAGGACGCCTCGGCGCGCAGCCCGGCGGCGCGCAGCGACTGCAGCAGCCGCATCGCCGCCTCCTGGGAAGCCTCCCCCACCGGCACCACCGCGATCGGCGGCGTTGGCGGCGGCGCCTCCGACAGCAGCAGGCAGAGCCGCTCGACGCCGCCGGCCCAGCCGATCGCCGGGGTCTCCGGGCCGCCCATCTCCGCGACCAGCCCGTCATACCGGCCGCCGGCGAGCACCGTGCCCTGGGCACCGAGATGGTCGGTCGTGAACTCGAAGGCGGTGTGGCTGTAGTAGTCCAGGCCGCGGACGATGCGCGGGTTCTCGCGAAAGCCGACGCCGAAGCCGTCAAGCGCGCGTCGCAGCCCGTCCCAGAAGCCGCGTGCCGCCGGCGTCAGGTAGCCCTCGATGCCCGGCGCCGCCTCGACCAGCGCGCGATCGGCGGCCGACTTGCTGTCCAGGATGCGCAGCGGGTTGCGCTGCAGGCGGGAGCGGCTCTCCTCGGAGAGCTGTTCGCGCACCTCGTGGAAATAGCCTACCAGGGCGGCACGCCAGGCCCGCCGGCTCTCCGCGTCGCCGAGCGTGTTGAGCTCCAGCACCGTCGCCTCGACAATGCCGAGCGCGGCCAGCACGTCGCGGCCGAGTGCGATGGTCTCGGCGTCGGCCAGCGGCTCGGCCGCGCCGATCAGCTCGGCGCCGATCTGGTGGAACTGCCGGTAGCGGCCCTTCTGCGGCCGCTCGTAGCGGAACATCGGGCCGGCATAGAACACCTTCTGCGGCAGCGACTGGGTCAGGCCGTTGCTGACCAGTGCGCGGCAGATCGCCGCCGTGCCCTCCGGACGCAGCGTCAGGCGATCGCCGCCGCGGTCGGCGAAGCTGTACGTCTCCTTGGTGACCACGTCCGAGGTCTCGCCGAGCGTGCGCGAGAACACCCGCGTGTCCTCGAAGATCGGCGTCGCCCACTCATCGAAGCCGTACAGCCCGGCGACCCGTCGGGCGGTCTCGACGACGTGCGCATGGCGCCGCTGCTCCTCGCCGATCAGGTCCCTGGTGCCGCGGACGGGCTGCAATGCGTCCAACTGCTGTTCCTAAGCGAACGCCGGCGTCCGATGCCCCGAGCTGCTAGGCGGCGGCGAGCCCGGCCAGCTTCTTCGCGTCGGTCTCGGCCTGGAACTGTGCCGCCTTGTGCTCGACCAGCTCGACGATGTGCTCGACCATGCGCTCGGCGGGCATGGTGTGGTCCTGCCGCCCGGCGGCGTAGACCATGTGACGGCCGGAGCCGCCGCCGGTGACGCCGATGTCGGTCATCAGCGCCTCGCCCGGCCCGTTGACCACGCAGCCGATGATCGACAGCGTCAGCGGCGTCTCGATGTGGGCGAGACGCTCCTCCAGGGTGGCGACGGTGGCGATCACGTTGAAGCCCTGCCGCGCGCAGGACGGGCAGGAGATGATCTTCACGCCGCGATGGCGCAGGCCGAGCGACTTGAGGATGTCCCAGCCGACATGCACCTCCTCCTCCGGCTCGGCCGACAGCGAGACCCGAAGCGTGTCGCCGATGCCGGCCCAGAGCAGCGAGCCCAGCCCGATCGAGGACTTCACCGTGCCGGCGCGCCTGCCCCCCGCCTCGGTGATGCCGATATGCAGCGGGTGGTCGCAGGCCTCGGCCAGCTGCTGGTAGGCGGCGACGGCGAGGAACACGTCGGACGCCTTCACGCTGATCTTGAACTCGTGGAAGTCGTGGTCCTGCAGGATCTTGGCATGTTCGAGTGCGCTCTCGACCAGCGCCTCGGGGTTGGGCTCGCCGTACTTCTCCAGCAGGTGGCGCTCCAGCGAGCCGGCGTTGACGCCGATGCGGATCGAGCAGCCGTGCTCGCGCGCCGCCCGCACCACCTCGCGCACCCGCTCCGGGCTGCCGATGTTGCCGGGATTGATGCGCAGGCACGCGGCCCCGGCGCGCGCCGCCTCGATGGCTCGCTTGTAGTGGAAGTGGATGTCGGCGACGATCGGCACGTTCACCTCGCGCACGATCTCGGCAAGTGCGGCGGTGCTCTCCTCGTCGGGGCAGGAGACGCGCACGATGTCGACGCCGGCGAGCTCGGAGCGGCGGATCTGCGCGATGGTCGCAGCAGCGTCGGTGGTCAGCGTGTTGGTCATGGTCTGCACCGTGATCGGCGCGTCGCCTCCCACCGGCACCCGGCCGACATGGATCTGGCGCGACCTGCGGCGTTCGACCTGCTGATAAGGACGGTAGCTCATGGCGCGTTGCTCCGGATGAGAACGGTCGCCGCTCGGCGCCCGCGGGCGCACGTCAGCAAGGCCCTGCGGCCGCTTCCTGCCAGGAACTGCACGATTTGGCCAGTCCGCAGAGGCCCAGCACCGCGCCTCGAGGCGGTCCGGACCGTCAAGATCCCAGCGTCGGCGACGGGGCTAGGCAGCACCCTGCTTCAGGCGAGCGGCGAACTGCTTGCGGAACTTCGAGACCTTGGGGGCGACGACGGCGCGGCAGTAGCCGGCGTAGGGATGACGCGCGAAGTAGTCGTGATGCTCGGGCTCGGCCGGATGGAACGCCGGCAGGTCGGCGATCTCGGTGACGATCGGCCGGTCCCAGATCCCGGCCGACTCGATCTCGGCACGCACCGCCTCGGCGTCGCGACGCTCCTGGTCGCTGGCGACGAAGATCACCGACCGGTACTGGGTGCCGACGTCCGCGCCCTGCTGGTTCGGGGTGGTCGGGTCGTGGATGGTGAAGAAGATCCGCAGCAGGTCGGCATAGGACAGGATCGCCGGGTCGTAGGTCACGCGCACCACCTCGGCATGACCGGTGGCGCCGGAGCAGACCTGCTCGTAGCTGGGATGCTCGCTGCGGCCGCCGGCATAGCCGGACAGCACGTCGGTGACGCCGTTCAGATCGTCGTACACCGCTTCCAGGCACCAGAAGCACCCGCCACCCAGAACCGCCTGCGCCATGACGCCCTCCTTGAGATCGTGCAGCTGAGATGGCGACGATCGGCTCGCCGGAAAGACCTTGACGAGTTTCTATCTGGTGAACGGGAATAGGAACCGCGCCGGTCGGCTGGGCGCTGCATCCTGGAGCTGGAGAACGATTCGATGTCCGCAAACCCCCTGGAAGACGACACCGAGCGGGAGGATCGCATCCGCGAACGCGCCTACCACCTGTGGAACGAGGAGGGCCGTCCGCACGGACGGCACGACGAGTACTGGGAGCGCGCCCGCGAGCTGGTCGCCATGCAGGACTCCGCCGGCGCCGGGCAGCTCGCGAACCCGGAGGCGGCGGGCCACGACCCCAGCCGGTCCGAGCCGGTCGAGGAGGCGTTCATCCAGGACAATCTCGGTGAGTTCCCCGACCGCCTGGCCGATCAGGGGGAGATCGATCCGACCCCGAAGGCGAGACGCACCGCCCGCGCCGCCGTGGCGGCGCCGGAGCGGGTCTCCGACATCCCTCGCAAGGGCCGCGCGACGGCCGCTGAGAAGCTGCCCGCCAAGCCTGCCCTGAAGGCGAAGGCGCAGCAGGCCGAGCCGCCGCCGGTCCAGGCGGCGCCAGACAAGGCGCCGATGAAGCAGGTTTCGGCGAAACCGAAGGCGAAGCAGCGGGCGAAATGACACCGGCCATCCCGGCCCTCATTTCGGGACGATCCGCACGCCGTGGTTGTCGCGCGTGCGCGGATGCAGCACCGGCATGCTGCGAGGCGGCAGGTGCGGCGCCGCGCGCGCCATGCCGGGATCGATCTGCGCCGGCGGCGTCACCACGCCATCCGTCCTGGCGCGGGGAGGCGGACGTGGCGCCGCACCGGCAGCCTGCGCCAGCGCCGATGCACCGGGCAACGGCCCGAGGAGCAGGCACAGTCCGAAGCATCCGACGACGCTCCGACGTCCGCTCGCCTTCCGTGCAGAGAGGATCCCGCCGGTCATCGCAGCACTCCCGTCCGTGCTCCGGCAACGGGCAGGACCCGCGTCCGGTTGCGACCCGGCGGCAGGTCGCGGCTCAGAAACCGCCGCGGAAGCGTTCCGGCAGGCGCCACAGCGCATCGCCGCTCAGGTGCAGGTCGATCCGGTAGAGCTCCGCCTCGCGGCTCGCGGCACTTCGCACGACGCGGCCCAGCCAGCTGCGCAACGCCGGGTCCTCCAGGCCGAGCGTCCGGTCCGCCTGTCGCGGCAGCGCCGCCATCCCCAGCAGCATGTCCCGCCAGGCCGCGTCGGCCATGCGCTGGTGCGCGCCGGCCTGCGGCGAGATCCAGGCCTGCCCACGTGTCCGCGTCAACCGCGTCAGCCCGGACTGCAGGTCCGCGTAGCGCAGGTGGAACAGGAACAGCTCGTCGAAGCGCGGCGCCGCGTCGATGTTGTGGAAGCCCGGCGCCCATCGCACCGGACGCCGTATTAGCACCGGCTTGCACATCGCCGAGGTGAAGCGCAGCCAGTGCCGCTGCAGGCTCACCGGACGGCTCCAGTCCAGCGCCGCCTCGTCGTCGGGGCTGTGCACCACGTCGAGCCCGATGGCGGAGATCACCGCCTGCGGGTCGAGTGCCGCGGCGTAGTCGGCCAGCGAGGGGTGCAGCGCCGGATCGGCGACCAGGATCTCGTCGACGTCGACGTAGATCACGCTCTCGTACCAGTTCAGCAGGGACGTGCAGAAGTGCGAGATGAAGCGGCAGCGGCGGCCGTCATCCTGCGGCGAGCGCGGGATGCGCACGATGTTCAGGCCGGCGACCAGACCCGCCGGATCGGTGCTGCCGTCGTCGGAGCCGTGGTCGACGACGTAGCAGTGCGCGGGCGCGACCTGCGCGCAGTAGTGCCGCACCCACAGCGGCAGGAACATCGGCTCGTCATAGACCATGGTGACGACCGCGAGCGGCGCCCGCGCCGGTGCTTCCGCAGCATCGGCTTCCGAGGCAGCGATCACATTCTGTTCCGGTTCGATATCATTTCGTTAGCAAAGCAGCTTTACCAGCCGCCGACCACCCCGACGCCGCGCCGCACTTGACCTGCGCGACCGGCGGTCCATACCGTGCACGCATGGGCAGCATGCAAAACCTACAACCCGGCGGTGAGCCCGCATCGAGGGCGGGATCCGCGGACGACGGCCGCCGGTTGATGCTGCGCAAGCCGATCTCCGACGTCGAGGCGGAGATCGCCTCGCACGGGCTGAAGCGGACGCTCGGCCCGCTGAACCTGACCATGCTCGGCGTCGGCTCGACGATCGGCGCCGGCATCTACGTGATGACCGGGAGTGCGGCTGCGCACTACGCTGGGCCGGCGGTGCTGCTCTCGTTCCTGCTGGCCGGGCTGGCCTGCGCCTTCACCGCCCTGTCCTACGGCGAGCTGGCCTCGGTGATGCCGGTCAGCGGCTCGGCCTACACCTACGCCTACGTCGCCGTGGGCGAGGTGTTCGCCTGGATCACCGGATGGCTGCTGCTGCTGGAGTACGGCATCTCGACGGCGGCGGTGGCGGCCGGTTTCTCCGGCTACGCCACCAGCCTGCTCGCCGATTTCGGCGTGCACGTGCCAGCACTGCTGCACAGCCCGCTGATCGAGACCGCCCAGGGCGCCGCCGGCGGCACCACCCTGGTCTGGAGCGGCGGCCTCGACCTCGTGGCGGCCTTCGCCAGCCTGCTGGTGACGGCGATCCTGGTGATCGGGGTGACGGAGTCCGCCACCGTCAACAGCGTCATCGTGGTGATTAAGGTCTCGGTGCTGGTGGTGTTCGTGGCCTTCGGCATCGGAGCGGTGCATCCGTCGAACTGGACGCCGTTCATCCCGGCGAGCGCCGGAGGGTTCCGCTTCGGCGTGCCGGGCATCTTCCGCGCCGCCTCGGTGATCTTCTTCGCCTATGTCGGCTTCGAGGCGGTGTCGTGCGCCGCCGCCGAGGCCCGAAACCCGCGGCGCGACGTGCCGATCGGCATCCTCGGCTCGCTGGCGATCTGCACCGTGACCTACGTGCTCGTCGCCGCCGTGCTCACCGGCATCGTCCCCTACCAGAGGCTCGGCGTGCCCGATCCGCTGGCGATCGCGGTCGACGCCATGCACGAGCCCTGGCTGGCGCTGCTGATCAAGATCGGCGCGGTGACCGGACTGTGCTCGGTGATGCTGGTGCTGCTGTACGGGCAGTCGCGCATCTTCTACACGATGTCGCGCGACGGCCTGCTGCCGACACTGTTCCACCGGCTGCATCCGCGCTTCCGCACCCCCTGGCTCGGCACCATCCTGGTCGGCGTCGCCACCGCCGCCGCCGCCGCGACCCTGCCGATCGACATCATCAGCGACCTGGTCAGCCTCGGCACCACGGTCGCCTTCGGCATCGTCAGCTTCACCGTGATCTGGCAGCGCAACGCAAGGCCCGACCTGATCGCGCCGTTCCGGGTGCCGCTCGGCGGCGTGCGCCTGGGCGGCTGGTGGATCGGCACCGTGCCGGCGCTGGGGATCGTGTTCTGCGTGATCATGGCGGCACCGCTGCTGATCGACCTGATCTCCGCGCTGTTCGAGGGTAATCCGGTGCCGGCCCTGCTGCTGCTGGTCTACGCGGTGTTGGGTGCCCTCACCTATGTCGGCTACGGCATGCGTCACTCCAGCCTCGCGGCGGCGCGGCGGCAGCGCGCCAGCCCTTGACCGAAGCCGTTCGCAGGCCCCAGACCGCGCCGGAAGACGACGAGATGGCCGGGAGATGACATGAGCACCGCGAGCCTCGACCTTCCCTACGAGACGCAGGCGATCCTGGCCGCGCTGGACGTCCGGGCGGACCGATCCGGTTATGTCGGTCCCGACGCCGCGACGGTGCGCACGCCGCTGACCGGCGAGGTGATCGGGTGCGTCGCGCACGCCGACGCCGCGGCCTGCTCGGCGGTCATCGGTCGTGCGGAGCAGGCGTTCGAATACTGGCGCCGGGTGCCGGCGCCGCGTCGCGGCGAGCTGGTGCGGCTGTTCGGCGAGGAGCTGCGCGCGGCCAAACCGGCACTCGGCCGGCTGGTCAGCATCGAGGCCGGCAAGGTGCCCTCCGAGGGTGCGGGCGAGGTGCAGGAGATGATCGACATCTGCGACTTCGCCGTCGGCCTGTCGCGCCAGCTCTACGGGCTGACCATCACCAGCGAGCGTGCCGAGCACAGGATGATGGAGCAGTGGCATCCGGCCGGCGTGGTGGGCGTGATCTCCGCCTTCAACTTCCCGGTCGCGGTGTGGGCCTGGAACGCCGCGCTCGCGCTGGTGTGCGGGGATGCGGTGGTGTGGAAGCCGTCCGAGAAGACGCCGCTGACCGCGCTGGCGACGATGGCGCTGTTCGAGCGCGCGGCCCAGCGCTTCGGCGATGCGCCGGAGGGGCTGTGCGGGCTGCTGCTCGGTGGCCGCGATGCCGGTGCCGCACTGGTCGCGGACCGGCGCGTGCCGGTGCTCTCGGCCACCGGCTCGACCGCGATGGGGCGCGTCGTCGGACCTGAGATCGCCGGCCGCTTCGCCCGCGCGATCCTGGAGCTGGGCGGCAACAACGCCTCGATCGTCTGTCCGTCGGCGGACCAGGAGCTGGCGCTGCGCGCGGTCGCCTTCGCGGCGATGGGCACCGCCGGGCAGCGCTGCACCAGCCTGCGCCGGCTGATCGTGCACGAGAGCATCCACGACGCCTTCACCGCCAAGCTGCGCGCGGTCTTCGAGACGGTGTCGGTGGGCAATCCGCTGGCGGGCGAGCATCTGGTCGGGCCGCTGATCGACCACGCCGCGCACGAGGCGATGCAGGCGGCGCTAGGGCGGGCGCGAGAGGCGGGGGGCACCGTGTTCGGTGGCGAACGGGTGCGGCCGGAAGGTGCGGGCGAAGGCTGCTACGTGCGCCCGGCGCTGGTGCTGATGCCCGGGCAGACCGGCCCGGTGATCGAGGAGACCTTCGCGCCGATCCTCTACGTGCTGCGCTATGCCACCTTCGATCAGGCGCTGGCGCTGCAGAACGCCGTGCCGCAGGGTCTGTCGTCCTCGATCTTCACCCGTGACCTGCGCGAGAGCGAGCTGTTCGTGTCCGCCGTCGGGTCGGATTGCGGCATTGCCAACGTCAACATGGGGCCTTCGGGTGCCGAGATCGGGGGCGCCTTCGGCGGCGAGAAGGAAACCGGCGGCGGACGGGAGTCGGGCTCGGATTGCTGGAAGGCCTACATGCGCAGGCTGACCAGCGCGATCAATTACGGGCTCTCGCTGCCGCTGGCGCAGGGCGTCCGGTTCGACCTTCCCGTGCAGGCCGGGGTGCCGTAGGCGAACCTCCGACCCGCGTGCGAGGCAGCAGGCCCGGTCGTGGCGGGACCTCGCGCGGGTGATCGCGTCGGGCGCTCCCGAGGTCTGAGCCTGCTCCGCTCAGGCAGCCCTGATCTCGGCGACGAAGCTCTGCATCTCCCCCGAGAGCTGCCGCGCCTGCACCGCCAGGTTGCCGGCCGCGTTCAGCACCAGTTCCGCGGCGGTGCCGGTGCCGCTCGCGGCTTGGCTGACGCCGGCGATGTTGGCGGTGACCTCCCGGGTGCCGGCGGCGGTCTGCTGCACGTTGCGGGCGATCTCCGCCGTCGCCGCACCCTGCTGCTCCACGGCGGAGGCGATCGTCATCGCGAGGGTGCTGACCTGCTCGATGGTCCGGGTGATGCCGCGGATGGCGGCGATGGCGTCCTGGCTGACGGTCTGGATCTGGCCCACCTGGGCCGCGATCTCCTCGGTCGCACGTCCGGTCTGGCTCGCCAGGCTCTTCACCTCGGAGGCGACCACCGCGAAGCCCTTGCCGACCTCCCCGGCGCGCGCCGCCTCGATGGTCGCGTTCAGCGCCAGCAGGTTGGTCCGTCCGGCGATGCCGCTGATCAGCTCGACCACCTGCCCGATCCGCTCCGCACTCCTCGACAGCGCCTGCACGACGTCGTCGGTGCGCCGGGCATCCTCGACCGCCTGCCGCGCGATACGGGTCGAGTGTCCGACATCGCGGTCGATCTCGCTGATCGAGGCGGTGAGCTGCTCTGCGGCGGCGGCCACCAGCTGCACGCCGACGTTGGCCTGCTCCGCGGCGTCGGCGACGGCGGTCGCCTGCCGCCTCGATGCATCCGCCGTCGACGACATCGAACGCGCCGTCGTTTCCAGCTCCGACGAGGCCGAGAACAGCGCGCCGGTGGAGAGGCCGAACGTCTCGCGGAAGCCGGCCACAAGATCGTCGAGCCTTGCTGCGCGTCGATCCCGCACCGCCTCTTGCGCGTGCTTCTCGGTCGCGTGCAGCCGTGCCGTGTCAGCGTCGCCGAGGATACGGGCCTGCATGTGCGAAAGGGCGAGCAGCAGCTTGGCCGTCTCGCTGCGTCCGATGCGCCGGGGCAGCCGGATCTCGTTGTCCAGGCGCCCGTTCGCCACCGAGGTCGCGACGGCTGCCGCCCGCCGCAATGCGGGAACCACGGACCGGGTGAGCAGCACGGTGAACAGGACGCCCAGGCCGATCGCGCTGCCGATCACGACCCGGGTCCAGTGCTGGTTGCGTATCATGCCGGCTTCGGCATCGCTGCGAAATGCGTAGCCGTCCTGGGCGAAGCTCTCGATCACGTCGTCGAACGCGGACGATGCGCGGTCGAGCGCCGCCGGATCGGCCGTGCCTGCCGCCAATGCCGCGACCTTGCCGCGGAGCTGCTTTGCCGCGCTGCGCGTGGTGTCGGACATCGCCCGCTCGATCGCGACGTCCAGGTCGTCGAGCACGGCGCCGATCGCTTCGTGCACGGCCGCCCGGCTGGGGCCCGGCGCCGGCGCCGCCACGGTAGTGCCGGGGTTGCCGCGTGCGATGGCCAGCAGCCGCTGGCGCTCGCTCGGTTCCGGAGCCGCGGGCGCCTGGACCCTGGCTGCGGCGTAGAGCGTCTTCACCCGCTCGAACCTGGTCTGCCCGCTTCGCGCGAAGTTCACCGACATGAACGCCTGGTCGTACATCCGCAGCGCCGTGTCGCCGAGCGTGCGTTCGCCCTGCAGGGCGTAGAGGCCGAGCCCGATGGTGACCAGCGTCATGGCCAGGTTGGCGATCAGGATCTTGAAGGTGACTGGCATCGGATGCTCCGGCAGCGGGTCTGGTAGCGCGTTGCGCTACTGGACGGTGACCATCAGCTTCATCTTCGGATGGATCAGGCACTGGACCTTGTAGTCGCCGGGCTTGTCGAACGTGACCTTGGTGGCATCGCCCGGCTTCTGCATGGCGCTCGTCATGCGCGAGCCGTCCGGGTTCTTCACCGACAGGTCGTGGGTGACCTGGTCGCTGTTGGTGAAGTTGATCGCCTCTCCCGCCTTCACCGTCACGGTCTCCTGCGAGAATTGCTTGTCCTTCTGGTCGATCGACTGTTCGGCGCGCGCGGGCCCGGCCGCGGCCAGCGCGAGAGGCAGCAGCAGCACGGGCAGGAGCTTATTCATCTCGGTTCTCTTCCTTCCTGGGCAGGTTCGGGAGGGCGACGGGATCGTCGACGCTGGTGAGCGTGCGCATGAAGGCCACGAGGTCGCTCGTCTCGCCCTCGGACAGCCGCAGTCGCCGCATCTCCGGCGACAGGCTGGGGCGGTCGAGGAAGCCGGTGTCGTAGTGCACGACGACCGCATCGAGCGTCGCGATCGAGCCGTCATGCATGTAGGGCGCACGCTGGCTCACGTTGCGCAGCGTGGGCGTCTTGAAGGCGTGCTGCAGCAGCGGCTCGTCGGGCACCTGTGCCGCGCGGCCGGGATCGGGGCTGGGCAGCCCGATATCGTGGAAGCCGTCATCGGTGAAGCGCCACCCGGAGTGGCAGGCCGCGCAGTTGGCCTTGCCGTTGAACAGCGAGAAGCCGCGCTTGGCGGCGGCGTCGATGGCGCCCTCGTCGCCGTCGATCCAGCGGTCGAACGGCGCCTTGTTGCTGACCAGCGTGCGCTCGAAGGTCGCGATCGCCTGAGCGATCCGCTCGAACGTCACCTTGTCGGTGCCGAACGCCCTGGCGAAGGCGCGGCCGTAGGCGGGCACCGCGGCGACCGCGGCGACGGCGCGCTCCACCGAGCCTCCCATCTCCGCGGCGGTGCCGACCGGACCGCTGACCTGGTCCTCAAGCCCGTCCTTGCGACCGTCCCACATGATCAGGTCGGCCCAGGCCAGGTTGATCACCGTAGGCGTCGATCGAGGCAGCGACTTCTCGTCGTGGCCGACCGACCTCGGCAGGCCGTCCTGCCACGATACGCCGGGGTTGTGGCAGGTCGCGCAGGACATGGTCCCGGCAAGCGAGAGCCGCGGGTCGAAGAACAGCGTGGCGCCGAGCGCGGCCTTGGCGTCGGTGTATGGGTTGCCGGCCGGGAACGGGATCGAGGCGGCGCGCCTGTATTTCGCCTTCAGCGCCGCGAGCGGCGCATCCGCCGTCGTCGGCGTCTCGGCGCGGCTGACGGCAGTGCAGAGCAGGATGGCGATCACGGCGAAGCTCTGGAGCAAAAGGCGACTCAACGTGGCGTCCCTCCGACATCCGGCGCGGGTGATGTCGGGTCGAATATGCAACGAAAAGTCTGAACAATGCGTGAAGCCGGAAGGTCACAGCGCGATCGCCTTGGCCGACGCGGCGCTCTGCGCCGCGTAGAGCGTGGAGGCATCGAGGATGTCGCATTCCAGCGCCTCCTCGAGCGCGCCCTGTCGCGGCGCGGCGGCGAGGCTCGCGGTCGCGCCGCCCGCGAGGTTCGAGCGGAAGATGCCGGCCGCGCTGACCGGCAGGAAATCCTCGTACAGGATCGGCTCGGCGCGCACCGAGCCGGCCTCGATCGCCTCGTCCAGGCTCTGCGCGCCGAGCGGCACGTCGGCCACCGGAACGAACCGGTAGTAGGCGAGGCCGTCGCGTCGCAGCGTCTCGTGATCGTCGGGGAACGCCGCAAAGGCGCGCGCGTCGCCCTCGGCCAGCAGACGGTCGTAGAGCGCGCGTCCGGCAGCGGTCAGGGCCACGCCGCGCTGCTCGATCTCGCCGAAGCGGGCGGTGTGCTCGCCACACTCTGTGCCGAACCGCACCGGCTCGGACAGCGCCCGGAAGCTGGTCTGTCGCAGCAGGATCGGGCAGCGCCGCCGCGGCGGCCCCTCGATCTGCGGCTTGACCGACAGGCCGCGCGCCTGCATGGCCGACTGTGCAGCGTCGATGTCCAGCACCCGCGGCGTCAGGTGGTTGATGTGCGGGCCCTGGAAGCAGGCGATATCGGCGACCAGCGGATGCGCCGCGCGCAGCGCCTCGTAGGTCGGCAGATCGACCGTCGCCGCCTCGTGCCAGCGAAAGCTGTGCAGCGCCTCGGCCACGAACTCCTCTCCCGCCGCATCGTCGAGCCGGCCTTCTGCCTCGAAACGCTCGATCAGCGCCACCGCGCGCGGGGTGACGATGCGGCGCCGGCGCAGGATCGCCGTCGCCTGCGCCCGCAGCGCCGCATCCTCGATGCGGTCGAGCCGCAGCAGCGAGGTGAACAGCCGGAACGGGCTGCGTCGCAGCGAAGCCGGTGCCGTGGCGCGGAAGGCGGTGGAGTGCACCGGCACGCCGGAGGCGGTGAGGTCGTAGTAGCCGACCGGAACCATGCCCAGCACCGCGAACAGCCGCCGCAGCAGCCGCAGCTCCTCGGGCAGGCCGACGCGGATCGCGCCGTGCCGCTCCTGGTCGAGCCGCTCGCGCTCGCCTGGCCGCCCGAGTGCCGCCGACAGCGCGACGTCCTCGTCCAGCACGCGCCGGTTGATGGCCGCGACCAGCTCCAGCAGCGTGCCGTACTGCGGCACCTCGCGGCGGTACATCGCAGACATCGCCAGGGAGAACATCTCCCGCATCGCGTCCGCTTCCATCGCAGTCCCTCCCGACCGTGCCTTGCGGCATCTCGTGGTGGCCGGGTCAGTCGCCGCGCAGCAGTCGCGCCAGCTGGACCAGGATCGCGGCCGTTGCACCCCAGATATCATGATCCGGATGCGGCCACGACCAGCTGCCGCGACGCAGCCCGCCCTCGATCCGGCGGGGCGCGTCGGGATCCATTAGCACCGCCAGGTCGAGGCCGAAGATGGCGTCCACCTCGTCCGGGGCGGCGATCCAGCCCGCCTCGGGAAGCAGCAGTCCGACGAAAGGGGTGATGCAGTAGTTGCTCGCGTGCGTGCTCTGTCGCGGCAGCGTGCCGAGCAGGCTGACATGCGCCGGATCCAGCCCGATCTCCTCGCGCGCCTCGCGCAGCGCGGTCGCGCCAAGATCCGCATCCTCCGGATCCGGCCTGCCGCCGGGGAAGCTGACTTGGCCGGAGTGGGTGCGAAGCAGCGACGAGCGGCGGGTCAGCAGCACCATCCGCGCCGGTGCGGGCACGATCGGCACCAGCACCGCGGCGTCGCGCACCGCGCCGCGCACGGCCGGCGGCTCCGGCTGCAGCGGCTGGAGTCCCCGCAGCCGGGCGCGCAGCCAGGACGCGCCGAAACGTTCCGCCGCCTGCACGCTCATGCGCCGCACGCGCCGACGTCGCGGCGCCACGGATCCGGACAAGGCGGGGAGCGCAGGGTCGACGGCATCGCCGCACTATCCTCCAGACCTTGCTCGCCAGGAAGGGTGCCGCGACCGCGCGATTTCCATCGCCTTGGCGCGGCCGCTGTCCTATGGATGCATCGCGTCGGCGCATGCCGGCGCGACACGGCAAACCAGTATCCGAGACTCGTCGATGATCTCCCGTCTGCTGCGCCTGAGCCTGTTCATCCTCTCCCTCGCCTGCCTGGCCTGTCTGCTGCCGATGCACGCGGCGCACGCGCAGATGAGCCTTGGCGGAGGCGGCGGCGGTGCCGGCAGCGGAAGCGATCCGGCCGACGACGACGCCAAGGCGGCCGCGGCGGCGAACGCGCCGCCTCCGGCGCTGCCGGGTGCCGTATCCAACGATCCCGCCGCTCCCTCCGGCCACGCGTCGACGGACATGGACCCGACCGCGGCCCTGTTCGACGCGATCAACCGCGGCGATCTCACCGCGGCGAAGGAGGCCCTGTCGCGCGGCGCCGACCTCGCCGGCACCAACGTGCTGGGCGAGAAGCCGATCGAGAGCGCGATCGACCTGAACCGCAACGACATCACCTTCCTGCTGCTGTCG